>NZ_CP016476.1 GCF_001693255.1 Picosynechococcus sp. PCC 7003 | reverse complement strand
AGACATTTCCCACAGACAGCAGCAAAATACAGCAATTGATCTAGCTGAAAGTTTAACTCACTTCCCCCCAGACCCAGAAGAACCCAGACGATCAAGCTTCCCCGAACAAACTCAACTGACCGAGGGGGAGAGAGCCGTAACGGCGCTGGTGTTGGCGTAAATGGCAGGCAGAGCAAAGGGCAATGAGATTTTCCCGGCGATTGTCTTCGGGGATGTAATTTTTGTGGTGGACGCTTAAGGTTAAAACAGCCCGTAGGTGGCGATCAATGCCTTTGACTTTCACATCCGACGGAATACACACCAGGCCACAGAGTTCACAGCGCCAGTCTGCATCCTCTTTTACTTGTAAGGCGATCGCCTGCCAATCATCAGAATATCGAGAAGAATGTTTCATCTAAACCTAGCGCCGCAAGATGATCCTGAAATCGCTACAGTATTAAAAAATTCCGGCCAACATCACAGCGAATACCGTTTGTTTTGTGACCTTATTTTGTGATTTTAAACCTAATTATCAAGAAATCACCAAAAAAAACGATCTCCCTTACCCCAAAGCACCATGAAAATCGCCTTCTTTAGCAGCAAACCCTACGATCAAACCTCATTTAATCGAGTCAACCAACGCTTTCACTATGAGCTAGTATTTCTCGAACCACGCCTCACTCCCAATACCGTCAGCCTCGCCGCTGGTTTTCCGGCCATTTGTGCGTTTATCAACGATGACTTGGGGGAAGCCGTCCTCACACAACTCGCCCACAACGGCACTCAATATATTGCCCTACGCTGTGCTGGGTTTAACAATATCAACCTTGAAGTCGCCCGTAAATTAGGCTTGAGCGTTGTCCGTATTCCCGCCTACTCTCCCCATGCCGTAGCCGAACATGCCGCAGGATTGATTTTGATGCTCAACCGCAAACTCTATCGCGCCTACAACCGCGTCCGGGACGATAACTTTGCCCTCAATGGCCTCCTGGGTTTTGATCTCCACGGTAAAACAGTCGGGATTATTGGCACCGGGAAAATTGGCGAATGCTTTGCCAAAATTATGCAAGGGTTTGGCTGTCGTTTGCTGGCCTACGATCTCCAAGAAAATTCTGTCTGTTTAGATTTGGGCGTCCAATACACAGATTTACCGGATCTGCTCACCCAAGCTGATATTATTTCTCTCCACTGTCCTTTAGTGCCCGACACCTATCACCTAATTAATGCCACTTCTCTCGCCCAGATCAAACCCGGTGCCATGCTGATTAACACCAGTCGGGGGGGCTTAATTGATACCAGAGCCGTCATCGAAGCGCTGAAAACAGGTCAATTGGGTTATTTTGGCACTGATGTCTACGAAGAAGAAGAAAATCTCTTTTTTGAAGATCTATCAGATACGGTGATTCAAGATGATACGTTTCAGTTATTACAGTCTTTTCCCAATGTGGTGATCACTGCCCACCAAGCCTTTTTTACCCAGGAAGCTTTGGGGAACATTGCAACTACGACTTTAGATAATTTGCGAGCACTGGAAAAAGGTCAAGTTTGCGCGAATCAGCTGTGTCCCTAGGAGCCATGGCAAAAATGCCTCATTTCAAATTGGTGACGGTTTTATTCAAGGCTTGTCTCGCAATTTTGGTCACATAGACAGTCACAGCAACAGTAGCCACAAAACCAAGAATACGGATCGACCACTGGGCAATGGGATTGGCGCTGGTGCTTTCTGTGCCGAGGGTCGCAAGATTTCCGGCCAAGGAACCGATATAAACATACATCACAGTGCCAGGGATCATTCCCACGGAGCCGAGGACATAATCTTTTAGGGAAACGCCCGTGACCCCATAGGCATAGTTGAGTAGATTAAAGGGAAATACAGGCGAGAGGCGAGTGAGAAGCACAATCTTTAGGCCTTCATTGCCAACCGCTTCGTCGATGGCACGAAATTTCGGGTTATCGGCGATTTTTTTACTGACCCATTGCCGAGCCAGATAACGACCGACCAGGAAAGCAGCGATCGCCCCTAGGGTTGCCCCAACAAAAACATAAATTGATCCCAAGGCGACGCCAAAAACAACCCCGGCTCCCAAAGTCAGAATCGACCCCGGTAAAAAAGCCACCGTCGCAACGACATAAAGCACCATAAAGGCGATCGCCCCTAGGGCACCCAGACTATCGATCCATTGCAAGCTTTGGAGGAACCAAACCTGGGGATCAAATCCCGTACCAAAAACCCCCTGGACAAAGATTGATGTTGAATGGGCCGCCGTTGCCATACCAGCGAAAAATGTTGAGAGTGCAACCACTTCTAAAAGCATACTTACCCCGAATGCACCCAAGGCTAAACCCGTAAAGCTTGTCCAACAAGGTATTTTCTTTGGTTGCCGTCGATGCCTAGTTTTTTGATTAGTGTCACCCTTTAAGTTAGCAGGTTTCATCAGCTTTCCCTCAAGTTAATCCTTCTGTTCGTCCGGCGATCGCCACTGCCGTCATCGAAATAACCCACACCATTCAAATGCTCCAGGATCTACTGGATTTGGCTAGGGCCGCTGGAGACCATTTATATTGCCGTTATTGCCGTTCCCAATCCAACCAAGGCAGTTGTTTCACCCCTAGGTTTCCCCCTTAGGATATCTAGCCCGTTCAAATAAATCACAAATCCGAGCATTATGTATCGCGTCACCGTGGTTAGACCCAAAATATTTTTCTTTTACGCTGATCCAACTCATAGCCAAGGAATTTGATTTACTAGCGGCTTTAAAGGTGTAGATTTGAAGTGTCATAAAGTTCACTCGGTCACTACTATTTTTTTCATCAAGATAATTTTATTGACTCATGCTTTTTTTCCAGTCTCCAAGGATAACTAATGGGTTGAATTTACGACCAAAAAGATATTTAAAAAGGGTTTAGCGGTGGCTTTTATCGCAACCGTTTAATGTAAACATAAGTCTTGCAGGTACTAAATCCAGTGAAAATTACGTAACAACCATCGTAAACAGAGACTTCCGAGGCATTTTCTAAGGATTAATTTTTGTTGAGGTAAGTCTCTCCTAATCTGAGAAGCAAATAGATTAGAAAAAATCACACTCTCTGGATTATGACGTTCAAAAAAATCGTTTTCACGACCATAATAACTGGTGGTCTACTTGTGTCCTTAAGCAGCTGCGGCAGCAATGAAGCTAGCAACACCGAAAATCCGCCACAAGTTGAAACTTCAGAAGTCGAAGTGACAGAAGAAACGGCAACCCTCGCCCCTGGCATGACTCCCTTCGATTTTCCGACAGTGGGCATCACAGCCGAAGCCGGAGACTATGTGCTGACCCCCACAAATAAGATGTGGACGGCTGCCATAGCAGCGGAAGACCCGACAAACGAAACCTACATTTACTATTCCGCAAAAATGTCTGCACCAGGAGAGGTTGAATCAGAAATCGAATCAACGTTTGACGGGATGGTTAAAATGCCGAACTCGATGATTATCCCGATCCCAAAAGGACAAACAGCACAAAAAGGTGACATTGTCCTGACCTGGTGGCAAACTGGCTCCGGGATGCAACGCGCGATAGTCGTGGATGATGCAAACCCCCAAGAACCTGTGGTCATGTATTTGGATTTGGCCTATGACAATCCGGCAACAGACAAAGATAGTGGTAAATCCATCGGTGCAACCGAATATCCACTCGCGCCTGATTCATTCGTGAAAATCACCGACTCGTGGCAAGAAGGCAACATGATTGCGGCAAATGATGGCGAAAGATGGAATTCTGTGCAAATCGTTAAAGTTGCTGGCGAAAAAATATTAACCGTTGGTTTTGCGGGCAGAATGAAAGTCTATGCAAAAGCAGATTGTCAACCCGTACCGCTTGTCCCTGATGTCGAGGCAGGTGATACAGTGCAAGCGGTTTTTGCGGGTTCATTTAGAGAACACACTGTAACAAGAGTAGACAAAGAAATCGGTCGCGTCTTTGTGGAGCAGTCTAACGCCGAAGAGGCAATTCCCTATGGACAAGTTGCCCCAACTTTGTGATGGCGCATGAAAATTCCAGGCAGCACTCCTCAGAAAACTTCTCAGACTTGAATTTCAAGGCCAAAACAGCACACACTAGAAGGCGATCGCCTTTGGCGGGATAATTCTTTGAGAGGAAAGATGTTTTCATGCGACCGATCCCGATTCAGCCCGAACCCCACCAAGAGTCCGTCTGGGACTATCCCCGTCCTGCTCGCCTAGAAGATACGGCTAAACATCTCGTCGTTGTTTGTAATCAGATCACCATCGCTGAGACCACTGGGGGGAAACGGGTACTCGAAACCAGCCATCCACCGAGCTATTATTTTCCCGCCGCCGATGTCCAGCACCAGTACCTCGTGCCCAACCCGCAACGGGGCATCTGTGAATGGAAAGGTCGCTATGAATACTACGATGTGGTGGTCGGCGATCGCCGCATTGAAGCTGCTGCCTGGCGGTTTTTTCAACCGACCCCAGCCTTTCAGAAGATTGAAAATTTCTACGGCTTTAGTGCCAAAGGGATGGATGCCTGCTACGTTAATGGGGAAAAAGTCACACCCCAAGCAGGTAATTTTTATGGCGGTTGGATTACCGCTGACATTGTCGGCCCCTTTAAAGGAGAAGTGGGCACATGGGGTTGGTAAAGACCTCTCAAAAATTACTTTTACTGTGCCCGCATTATCAAATTATCCATGTTTGCTTCACTCCTTGAGAATTATCAAAAAACGCGATCGCTCACCCTGAAACTGGCCGCACCCCTCGCCCCAGAAGATCAGGTTGTTCAGCCTGTGCCCTACGTCAGCCCCCCCAAATGGCATCTCGCCCACACCACTTGGTTTTTCGAAACTTTTGTCCTCCAAAAAAACCTCAAAGACTATCAGGCTTACCATCCCCAATATGCCTATCTTTTCAATAGTTACTATGAACAGGCCGGAGAACGATGGGGGCGATCGCAGCGTGGTTTTTTATCACGACCAACCGTCGCCGAGATTGTCGAATACCGCCATGCGGTCGATCAATCCCTCGAAACATTATTACTGGATATCGAAGCATTTGATTTGCCTGAACAGGAAGAAATTTACACAACGATGACCCTCGGTATTCACCATGAACAGCAACACCAAGAACTGCTGTTATACGACTTAAAATATATTCTCGGTCATAATCCTTTATTCCCAGCCTATGTTTCTAAACCTTCTTTAGAACCTCAACAAGCAACCCATAAGCCAACGTCAACTCCACCACAACATTATTTAAAAATCCCCGAAGGCATCTATAAAATTGGTCATCGAGGTAACTCTTTTTATTTTGATAATGAACGGGGTCGGCATCAAGTTTTTTTGCATCCATACCGCATTCTCGACCGTTTAATTACTTGCGGTGAATACCGAGAATTTATCGAGTCTGGTGGCTACCAAGATCCCCAATATTGGCTGATGGAAGGCTGGGAATGGATCCAGACAGAGAACCTTGCTGCACCTCTATATTGGCACTTAGATAAAAACCCACAACGGCAAAATTGGTACCACTACACCTTACATGGCTATGAAACCCTCGACTGGGACGCCCCCGTAACCCACATTAGTTTCTACGAAGCGGATGCCTTTGCCCGGTGGGCCGGAAAACGTTTACCCACGGAATTTGAGTGGGAAGTAGCCTGCAATTTATCCGAACCTGAGATTCCCGAAACCGCTAACTTTTTGGATGGCCAACAGCTTCATCCCCAACCCCGAACACAACATAGTAAACAATTTTATGGGGATGTTTGGGAATGGACCAGTAGTCCCTATTGTCCCTATCCATATTATGAAATTCCAGCAGGTGCCCTAGGGGAATATAACGGTAAATTTATGGTGAATCAGATGGTACTCCGGGGTGGCTCCTGTGCGACTTTAAGGGAACATATCCGACCGACATATCGCAACTTTTTTCACCCACAAATGCGTTGGCAATTTTCAGGTTTACGCCTTGCGGAACATTGTTAAGCAAAAAAAACTTGCCACTTTTTTAATTTTTATTGATTCAAAATGCTATGCTCAGCCAAAATTTAGCCCTTAATCCCTTTGCTTTAGATGTCCACCGGGGCTTGTCCCATTCCCCCAAAAGTTTGCCTTGTAAGTATTTTTATGATGCCCAGGGTGATGCTCTGTTCCAGCAGATTATGACCTTAGAGGAATATTATTTAACCCGCTGTGAACGGGAAAATTTTTTAACCCAAAAGCAACATATCTTAGATTTATTTTATGGCGATCGCCAACCATTTACCTTGGTAGAGTTGGGCGCGGGGGATGGCTCAAAAACAAAGATTTTACTTGATTATTTCCTAAGTCAGGCTGTTGATTTTGTCTATGCCCCCGTTGATATTTCTGAAAATATCCTGACCCATTTAACAGAAACCATTCAGGCTGATTTACCGCATCTAACCATTGCTCCGATCCAAGGGGACTATTTCCATACTGATTTTCTGGATCATGATTTAAGTCGGCGCAAAATTTTATTATTCTTGGGTTCAACTATCGGTAATCTTTCAGACCAAGAAACCGATGATTTTTTGCAAAATATTACCCGTAACCTCGATCCGGGTGATTTGATCATGTTGGGCTTTGATTTGATGAAAGACCCGCAGATTATCCTCCGAGCTTACGACGATGCCCAGGGCGTGACCCGTGCTTTTAACCTCAACTTACTCGAGCGGATTAATCGAGAACTAGAGGGTGACTTTCAGCTCGATCATTTCCAACATTGTCCCATTTATCATCCCCTCACCGGCGAGGCCCAAAGTTATCTCGTTAGTACCTGTACCCAAACTGTCACCCTCAATAAACTGTCCCAAAGCTATATTTTTGAAGCGTGGGAGGCGATTCACATGGAGACCTCCCGGAAATATTCCCGCAAACAGATTAAGCAACTGGCAGAGCAGCATCACTTTCGGGTGTTACATACTTTTTCAGATCAACGGGAGTATTATGTCAATTCTGTTTGGCAAAAATTAGCCGTTTAATTTAACTTGTGGTGGGTTCGGGAGGCAGTAAGTCCCGTGCTTGTCGATTTCCCTTAATGGGAATGAGCCAAGCTTTTTACTCGGCGCTAGGTCGTTCACGATTACAATCGGCACGAATACCGTCGGTGAACGTAATCAGCTTTGCCTTAGCTAGGGTTTTGGATATTGTGGTTAGCAGGGGCGGTTGGGGTTGAGGGCTTCAAACCCAGAAACAATGTCTAAAAGTTCTTCTGTGATCGAATTTTGCCGTTGTTGGCGATAGTTGGCCTGGAGATCACCCAGTCGTTCTTCGATATTTTTTTCAGCAGCTTGCATGGATGCAAGGCGAGCGGCATTTTCGCTGGCGAGGGATTCTACAGTGGCGCGATACAGGCTGAGAAAAAGATATTGGCGGACAACACCTGCAAAGGTTGGTGCCCAGGGGCCATTGAGGAGAGGAAAAGCAGTGGATTGCCAGGGGCGATCGCCCATTTCCTGGAGCCATTGACGGTCCAAGGGTAATAGTTGTCGGGTGACGGGCTGGTAGAGGGTATTGGATTGGGATTGGTGATAAATCAAGTGGATCTGGCGAATCGGTGATGTTTCGGCTTCGAAATACCATTGATCGATTAAGCCTAGGAGATTTTGAATAAGACGGGGCGTTCCCGCGAGGGAATTGGGGAGCCGAAAGGTGGTGTGGTGGGGATGGTCTAGGGACTGCAAGTAGGGCAACAGGCGATCGCCCACGGAAGCCAAGGCATAATCAGCGGTTATGAGCTGCCGTTGTTGGCAAGTGTGCAGGGCATGGGTGGCAAGTTGTTCGTTAAATTGGCCGCACAAACCGTGGTCAGAGCCAAACAAAATCAGCCCCACTTTTCCTTGTTGATGATTGGTACCCAGGGGCAACGGCTGATCAAGATTTGTTTCTGCAAAACGCCGATGCTGGAGTAGGGCTTGAAACCCCAGTTCAAGGCTATGGTTATAGTCCTGGAGAGCCGTGCGGGCCTGTTCATATTGCCGAATGCTGACCATGGCCAAGGCTTTCATGGTCCGGACAACAGCCCGGAGATCTTCAATACTGTTAATGGTGTTGCGCAGGGATTCGAGGGTGTGCATTGCTTAGGTTTTGATGGCAGCTTGCAGGGTTTCTAAAAGGAGGGTTTGGTCGGCCTCCGTGAGGGGATGGGAATACTGGATGCGCTCCACAAGGTCGGGTAATTCCTGGGCGATCGCCTCGGCCAATTTTTGTTCTACCGCTGGAATGTCCTCTAGGGCTACATGGTCTAATAAACCTTGGGTTACGGCGATCAAAATGGCAATTTGAGCTGCCGCTGTGAGGGGTTGACTTTGGTTTTGTTTGAGCACCTCCCGGATGCGTTTCCCCCGTTGGAGGGTTTGTTTGGTTTGTTTATCCAGTTGCGTCCCAAAACGGGCAAATACTTCTACTTCCTGGAATTGGGCATAGGCGAGGCGCAACGTCCCAGAAACAGCTTGGTAGGCGGCCAGTTGAGTTTTTCCGCCGACCCGAGACACGGATTTTCCCACATCCACCGCCGGGAAAATACTCTTTTGGAACAGTTCTGGGGAGAGATAAATTTGACCATCGGTAATGGAAATTAAATTGGTTGGGATGTAGGCTGAAAGGTTTTGGGCTTGGGTTTCGATAATGGGTAAAGCTGTCAAGGAGCCACCCCCTAAAGCCGCCGCCAGGTGGGTTGCTCGTTCTAGCAGCCGCGAATGGAGGTAAAAAATGTCCCCAGGATAGGCCTCGCGCCCCGGTGGTCGTCGCAGCAAGAGGGAGAGTTCACGGTAGGTGCGGGCGTGGTGGGTCAAGTCATCGTAAACGATCAACACATCGCGCCCCTGTTCCATGAAATATTCCGCCATCGTCGTCGCGCCATAGGGGGTAATGTATTGCAGTCCAAGGGGATCCTGGCCCGCCGCCACAATCACGATGGTATAGTCCATGGCTCCCTGTTCCCGGAGGGTGGCAATCACCTTGGCGATCGCCGCTGACCGTTGGCCAATGGCGCAGTAGATACAAATCACATCCTGGTCTTTTTGGTTGAGGATCGTATCAATGGCAATGGTGGTTTTTCCCGTTTGGCGATCGCCAATGATCAATTCCCGCTGCCCCCGACCAATGGGAATCAGAGCATCCACCACTTTCAGCCCTGTCTGCAAAGGCACCGTTACCGGGGCGCGATCCAAAATTGCAGCGGCTTCCCGTTCGACAGGTTTCCATTCCACCGCTTTGAGGGCGCCCCGACCATCCAAAGGTTCCCCCAGCACGGTCAACACTCGCCCCAGCAACACTTCTCCCACGGGCACATCCATCACCCTTTCGGTGCGATAGACCTCATCCCCTGCCTGGAGTGCATGGCTATCCCCCAACAAAATTACGCCCACTTCATCGGGATCGAGGTTAAAGGCAATCCCCAGCAGCGGTTCACCGCCAGCACTGGAGCGCGAAAAATAGACCAATTCATCGGCCTGGACGTTGGGCAGCCCCTTCACCCGGGCGATGCCTGGCCGGACAGATTCAACGACCCCCGTTTCTCGAAAAGTCAATTGGGCCGGAAAAGTTGCCAGGGTTTGCCGAATTTGCTGTAAAGCTTCTGTATAGGTGCCTTGGAGGGATGGGGCTTGGGGTTCCATGGTGAGGGACGGGTCAAAAATGAAGGGCATTAACGGGTGGCGATCGCCAGGGTTTGTTCGAGTTGATCGAGATAGGGATCCAGGCCCCAGAGGATTGCTTGGCCAGCCAGTTTCATTTCAATGCCACAGCCCAACTCCGGCACAGTGACGAAGTGAATGGGTATTCCCTCCAGGTTTAAGGTAGTGGCGAGGCTTTGTTTGATTTGCGCTTGGTGGGCCGCGTCCACGGGGAACGTCGTGCGGATGAAGAGGGCTTCTGGTGGAGTTTCTGAATTATGGATCTGCTGCCGCTGGGTCGCAGAAAGGTTTTGCAACTGTTCACAGAAGCGCGCCACCATCTGTTGTTCCAGGCTCACATTCGCCAAATCCCGGAGGGCTTGCCGGGCGATCGCCACCACCTGTTGGCTGACCTGTTGCCGGAGGGTATGGAAAAAAGCCCTTTGTTCCTGGTGCAAATCTGCTTCCCAGGCTTCTCGTTGCGCTTGGATATCTTGGCGTAGGGTCAGCAGTTGCCGTTGTCGCTCTTCGTCTGCCGCCGCCCGTGCTTCAGCTAAAAATGAGGCTCGATTTTCCTGGAGGGAGTGTTGTTCCTGGTGATATTGTTCTAGGGCCTGGTGGGCTTGGGCTTGGAGATCCGTGGCCGTTTGCCATTGTTCCGCCAGTTGGGCCTGACGCTTGGCCATTACCTGCAAAATAGGTTTGTACAAGAGCCAGCGCAACAAACCCAGCAAAATGACAAAGTTAAGAATTTGGGCAAATACCGTAAACCAGTCAATTAACACCGTTAACCTCCCTGGTTAAGAAAATAGTTCCAAAATGGATTGACAAACAGCAAAATCATCGACACTACCAGGCAATAAATCGCCGTTGACTCCACCATCGCGAGGCCCACAAATAGGGTGCGGGTAATCATATTGGCTTTATCCGGTTGCTGGGCGATCGCCCCCAGAGCTCGAGCCACAGCCATCCCTTCCCCCAGGGCCGGGCCAATGGAACCAATCGCAATGGTAATGCCGGCGGTCACCATCGCCACCGAGCCGATTAATGCGAGATCACTCATGAATTTTCCTCCATAGAAATACTTTGTTTTTTCTCCTGCACTGTCGCGGCAGAAGCAATATAAACCAAGGCCAAAATCGCAAACACATAGGCTTGGATTACCCCAAAAACCAGCCCCAATAAATTCATCGCCACGGGCACAAACAGCGGCACCAGGGCTAACAAAATTGCCGCCAAAAGATTCCCACTCATAATATTGCCAAAAAGACGCACCGCCAGGGCTAAAGTCCGGGAAAATTCACCAATAATTTGGAAGGGTAACATAATCGGCGTCGGCTGGAGATAACCTTTGAGGTAGCCTAAAATTCCCCGCTGACGGATCCCGTAAATCGGCACAGCCACAAACACGGCGATCGCTAAAGCAGTGGTGGTTGACAAGGAACCAGTAGGGGCGTGATAACCGGGGACGACGGTTAATAAATTGGCCGTCAAAATAAATAAGAATAAAGTGCCCACAAAGGCCAGATAGGGTTCTGGTTCCTGTTGGGTGACCTCTGCAATATGTTGATAAATGCCATCGACAACGATTTCTAAAAAATTCTGCCAAGGGGGCAGTTTGGGGCGCACCACTAATTTTTTCGTAACCCAAGCGGCACCGCCTACCAACAGCGCCATGGTAAGCCATGTATAAACCAAAGTGGCATTAATTACCACAAACTGATATTGATAAAAAATAATGCTATCCGGTGTAATTTGCATCCCCTCTATTCCTCCAGCAATATTTCCGATAATGAGGTTTGTGGCCGCCACCGATTAATTAAAATAGTCCGCGCTAATAAAAAACCTGCAAGGGCGATTAGTACCCGTTCCCAATAGCCATCAATCATCAAATATAGGGCGACCATGGCTAACATCAACCGCACCACACCACTGGTAATAATGAGTAATACTGGATGTTGGGAGCGGGTCAATTGTTTAACGGTAAACCACAGTGCCGTAAAGTAAAATAACCCCAGCCCAAAACCGAGGGGAAAAACAAATAAATTGGGCGTTATTTTTTCTAAAAATAGATTCATTGTCATTTTTAACTGAGCATTTTAATTAGGTTTCAAGAAGTGATGGGATTTGGCGATCGCCTTTAATAGTTTTATTTTTTGCATGGATAATTAAACCTCATCGATTTTGCTCCCGTTGAATCCACAACCAAGCGTTCCAACAACCGAGGATAATCCCCAGAAATAAGCCCGTTAACGTCCAGGAATAGGGACTCGGAAAGCGGCGGTCTAGCCAAATCCCCAGGAAGATTCCCAGTAGGGTCGGCCCCATCACCGACCAACCCACCATCCCAAAGACCCCAAATCCTAGCCACAAACTGCGATCGCCTTCTCGTTTGGCCCGGATTTTTTGTTGGGATTTTTGCTGGATCTGGCGTTCAAAATCTTCCCGGTGGCGATCGCCCTCTGGTGTGGTCATAAAGCGCCTCCCAAATCGATAAAGTCCCGCACAATGCTGCTTTCGAGACGTGCTAACATGCTCCGTGCCCGTTCTTCTTGCTCATCTAACTGGGTAAATTGCGCTTGCACCGCCTGCTGTAAGTCATCGAGGTTATCTCCCCGCACCGCATTGCGCACCGAAACCCAAACGGCAGCCCCCTGTTTGACTAAAATACCTTCATCAATGGCCAGACAATGTTCTTCTCCCGTGCTGGCTTCAAAGATCAAAAGACCCGCCGGCAAAACCGCCACATAATCCACATGGTTGGGCAATAGACAAAATCCACCGCCACTACCTTCTGCCGTGATTTTTTGCACTGGCTGATCCACCAGCAAATCTGTCAAACACAGTACCTTAAGATCCATCTGGGTGATCATGGTCGCTGTACCTCCCCAATAGCCCCGATCATATAGAGTGCACTTTCGGGTACATCGGCAAATTCATCGTTTAAAATTCGCTCGCAACCCGTTAGAGTCGCCTCTAAACTGACCACCCGCCCTGTTTTGTTGGTGAACTGTTCCGTCGAGAAAAAAGGCTGGGTCAGGAAGCGCTCTAACCTGCGGGCGCGGTACACAATGGCGCGATCGCCCGCCGCGAGTTCAGCCATTCCCAACATCGCGATCATGTCCTTAAGTTCCTCGTAGGTGGCAAGGGTTTGGCGCACTGCCAGGGCAATTTCGTAGTGACGCCGACCGGCGATCGCCGGCATCAACATCTTCGAACTCGAACGCAGGGGATCCACCGCCGGATAAAAACCTTCACTGGCCCGCTTACGTGACAACACAATGGACGCCGATAAATGACCAAAGGTATGCACTGCTGCCGGATCAGTAAAATCATCGGCGGGCACATACACCGCCTGCACCGAGGTGATCGCCCCATTTTTTGTACTGGTAATCCGTTCTTCAAGGGCGGCTAATTCCGTCGCGAGGGTTGGTTGGTAGCCCACCCGCGAGGGCAGTTCCCCCATTAAACCTGAAACCTCCTGACCAGCCTGAATAAAGCGGAAAATATTGTCGATCAAGAGCAATACATCCTGATGGGCTTCATCCCGAAAATATTCAGCAATGGTCAAGGCCGCATGGCCCACCCGAAACCTTGCCCCAGGCGGTTCATTCATCTGACCAAACAGCAACACCGTCTGGTCTAACACCCCTGTTGCCTGCATTTCCCGATAGAGTTCCTCTGCTTCTCGGTTCCGTTCACCGATACCGCAAAATAGACTGATCCCCTGGTGCTGACTGACCATGTTGTGGATCATCTCGGTGATTAAGACCGTTTTGCCGACGCCTGCCCCGCCGAAGAGGCCAGCTTTCCCACCCCGTTCGATGGGGGCGAGGACATCAATCACTTTGATCCCTGTTTCTAGAATTTCTGCCTGGGTTGATTGTTGGGCGAGGGGAACGGCGGCTTGGTGAATTGAGCGATACTTCACTGCAGTTAGGGGTTTGCCTTGATCGATCGTCTCACCGAAAACATTAAACATGCGCCCCAGTAAGGCGCGGCCCACAGGCATTTCGAGGGGATGGCCGGTATCGGTCACGGTGGCGCCTCGGGCAAGACCGGAGGTGGGGGTCAGGGCGATGCCCCGGACAAGGGTGGCGTTTAGGTGGGCAACGACTTCAATAACGATTCGACCTTCTTCCCCGGCATTGAGTTGATGGAGATAGCTGGGTAGCTGTTGGGGAAAGTACACATCAACGACGCTACCGCGCACGGAAACCACTTTCCCATGATTGGTGGTGGTTGGTGAGTGATGGGTCGATTGCATAGGGAACGATAAATTAAGGCGATCGCCTTTGGGGATGCTTTTATCACTCTAGCGAAAATCACTAGGGCCGCCACAAATATGGAGAATTGCAAACATCAGATAACAGCCCAGAAAGTCAGAAATCAAGGAAATCAGCGAATTTTTAAGGTATTTTTCATTTTTCTCAAATTGTTTTCGCTATTCTGAACATAACTGAGTCTAAATCAGGGTTTAGGCGTGGCAGATCAAATTTCAACGGGAGCACAATCAGGTGAATAGAGCAGATCAGTCAGTGGAAAAATATCTTGATCGGGACTGTTGGTGTGTTGCTAGTGGGTTGTGCCTCGGCCAATAATCAGTCCACTTCTGGGCCAGATAGTGCCATAACCCTCGATAGTATTTCTTTCGGTGTTGGCCCCTATTTCCCGACGCCCGACGAGAACCGCCAACAGTTTGAGCCTTTATTTGATGCCCTCGCCACCGAACTGGATCTTCCCGGAGATGTAACTGTCACCGAAGATTGGATTGGTATCTCTGAAGCCTTACGTGCTGGCTGGCACGTTGGATGTGGCTTGGTTGGGGCCTTGGGGATATGTTCTGGCGCACCATAATGATCCTTCCCCAGAGGCGATCGCCAATTACCTCAAGCAATTCCCTACAGAACAATGATGCAGCTTCCCAGGGGGCAATTTTATTGATTACCATAGGTTGGGAAATGGCAAGACGTTGGGGCGCTTTCCTGAAGTGATGCTCTGGGAAGCTTTAGCCGCCCTAGAACGGGTGCAGCTCCTCGATGTTGCTTTTTAACGAGACGATCAACTGTCTGGGGGACAAAAACAATGGGTGGCGATCGCCCCGCGCCCTCTGTAATGAAAAACGCCTCACGGTGATTTGTCGCCTCCACCAGGTTCACTTAGCCAAAAAATATGGCGATCGCATTTTAGGGATGCGCGCAGGTCAGATAATTTTGGATGTGCCCGCCACGGCCTTCAACGACGACATCGCCAATACTATCTATCAATAGATTGCTAATTTCTTAAAGGATTGACTGCTCAATCATGTAAAAGCAAAATCATCTTGAAAAATAAGGCTGGATCAATTTGAAAAAATTTTATGCCAATCCTTAAGCGAGGCGATTGATGTCAAACATTTAATCTTAGTAATTCACAAAAATTTCACCAGCTTTTCTTAAATTATCGTAACATTTATCTGTAAAAATTTTGCTTATAAAGACTCTCTGACAGAAGCTTAGTAGAGTTCCCAGAGTCTATGGAAGTACTGCTTTTTAGGCTATAACTAAAATAAACCCCTCAGAATAGAAAAAGTCATTTTTGTCATATTTTCTATTTTACACTGTATTAATTTGCATTGTTTATCGTTTTTTTAAATTCGTAATTGTGTCGAGAAATTTTGATTGCAGCAACTCATAGTGTGTGATATGATTTTTAGAAATTTAACTTTGATTTTGGGTGGTTATAGGGCAAATCAATAAAAATCTATATTAAGAAATACAAAAAACAAGCTTGTCATTGATCTATAAGAGATCTTAACATTTTTACGACTTTGGTTTTTTTCATGACAGGAAATTTTTTAAAATTTAAGTCAAGTCAACTTTTTTTATGCATTTTGTTGGGTCTACTTTTAATATCTTGTACAAGGACTAGAAGTCGTAGCCGTTCTAACCAGCTTGATTGTGTCAATAAACCAGAAATTGCAGAAGCAACTTCGACTAATCCTTTCGAAAATGTCAGCATAGACATTGGTATTGATGGAAGTGGCTCGATGGTTGGCTTTGTCAGTCGCTCTGGAACTCTATATACCCAAGCGATTGATTCCCTCAGTACCCTCATTGGTAATCGTAATATCGCAACAAGATACTGGCGGATCGGTTCATCTTTAGAAACAGATACCACCCAGGCACAGGCGATTACAACAGCGCAATTTTTAGAAGCGAAATTTCCCCAGTTTTATGATTGCAAGGTGGCAGGTTCTGACTATCCTTGTGTGTCGAGCACTTTACATCAAATTTATGAGCTTAATGGATCTGCGGATTCTAATGAAAACCCAGTAGCCCAGACGGAAAACGCTGAAATAGATGAAGCAGTTGATCCAGAAAAAGTTGTCAAGATTTTGATTACTGATCTAGAGCCTAATCAATCGGCGATCGCCGAATTGTCGAGTCGTGTCAGTCAAGAACTCCAAAAGAATCAAGACTACAAAGCAGTTCTCGTGGGGGTACGAAGTGAATTTAACGGCAATGTCTTCTCTGCCGAAACGGGACAAGTGGTCATTGGGGACTACTCGACCGATGATACGAATGTTACTGAATCCGGGCGTCCCTTTTATCTAGTAATGACAGGGCCAGAGAGAGCTTTGGACGAAATTATCAATAGTTTTAATAATTTACCTCTAGATGTGAGTGAAGCATTCCGGGTCACTTCCTTCGCGAGTTCAGATATAGATGTGATCACTTTAGACAAAACGTCTGTACCAGATCCTGTCAATGAATGTACGATCCAGCGGGGTAATATTGGCCGTCAACGTCCCCCAAAGGAACAGGCAAATCAATGGCTGATCTTGGAGCAGCGGGGTTGCCAGGGAGAAACGGAAACGGTGGTCGATGTTTGGTCTGAGCCTTCTACATCTCTGCTGGGCGCGACAATTAGCCCCGAAAAATTAGTCAGTTCTAATCCGATTTTGAATGTTGAAGCGGTCAATGTCCAAGGCGATCGCCTCAATGTCCAGACCCGCATTAATGCTGGTGAGGGATCACGGCGCGGAGAAACCGCTTACCTGACGCTTTCCCAACGGGATTTAGATGAAGCAGTCTGGGCAGATTGGAATTCTACGGCGGCTAATCCCAATGGTGCCAAGACCCAAAATCTCTTGCTCTTTGTCTATGGTCTGCGGGAAGCCGTCAAGGGCATGGCCCTCCAAAATACCGATCTGGATACCGGCATAGCGCACGTCCCCGGCGATGATGCGGTGAAATTTTGTATTGGTATTAACTAACGTTTATGTCGTCTCTTTTGTAAAAGGTACTTGAACTGTATGTCTGGAAAATCCTTAAAAAGCTGGTTTGCTTTAGTTATCGCTGTGGCGATCGCCTTATTGTGGAACTTACTTGGTAAGTATTATCTTTTTTATCAGCCCATATTGCCTCTAAGCGCAACGAATACTGAAATTGACGATTGGATTGCCGACATTTTTTGGCTCAATAATATTATTAGTTTAGTCTTAGGATTTTTATTGTTAGGGTTCTGGATATTTAAAGCCTATAATAAACAATTTATCCGTGCCGAATTAGTCCTTGCTAAACGCTTCACTTGGTGGCTATCGGCCCTATTTCACTTTTTTGCTTGTTTACTCATCTTTTTTGGTACTTCCTACTTCTTGGGCTGGCTTGACGAGGGACGATACATGGAATTCTGGTTATGGTATCCTGGCTGTCTTTTACTGGATACGTTACTAATCTTCTGGTTGCCCTCAGCCCTTGCTACACCACGTTCCCTAAGAAACATTCCCCCCCTAGCGATTAAACTCAGAAAATTTTACGGAGGTTAAAAATCATGTCAAAAATCTATGCGATTGGTGTTGGTGGTAGTGGTGCAAAATGTATTGAGGCGGTCACTTTTTTGCATGCCATCGGTGCCTATGGAGACAATTGTGAGCTCAATGTTTTACTAATCGATGCAGATCCAACCAATGGGAATTTGACCCGCACCCAACAAAACATTACAAAAACCATTAATTGCTATTGGCATTTCAAAAAAGGTTCTTCCCGCTTTATGGCAGCGGAAATCAAAGATTGGAAGGTTTGGAATCCCCTAGAGCAATCTGTTGGCAATTCTTTTGAGCAAATGTTAGAACTACGCCCCAGTGATCCACTCCGGGGTGTATTTGAAGTGCTTTATGGCCCTAACGAGCGGGTGATGGATTTTGATGTGGGCTTTCGGGGTCGTCCGCCTGTCGGTTCAGCAATTTTAGGAACCCTCGGTATTGATGGGGGTTTTCGTGATCGGCAAAATCCCCTCGAACGAATGCTTAATGATGTTCAAAATACTGAGGGAGTCACAGGAACATTTATTCATCTTTTTGGCAGTATTTTTGGGGGGACTGGGGCTTCTGGGGTGCCGAGTCTCGCAAAGCTGATCGGCGATCGCCTCCGCAATGATATGGGAATGGATATTGAGATCAATACATCCATCCTGCTACCCTATTTTGATTTTGAAAAGCCCCCTGAAGAAGAAAAAGTCTTTGCAGAGAAACGTTTCTTTAGCCTCAATACCCAAGCAGCACTCAAGTTTTTATACCAACAAAGCCGCAACGAAAAGATTTTTAAGGACATCTATATTATTGGGAATAGTGCTTCTACAAACTACAGCTCAAAAACTGGGGGCGAAGAGCAAAAAAATGATGCCCACTTTGTGGAACTATATGCTGCCCTAGCAATTAAAGATATTATCAAACGTCGCCAAGATGACCTTAGTACCTCTTCTAATGACGGGACCAAAGTCCACTACATCTGTCGCCGCAACCAAGACCACTTAATTTGGGAAGATTTCCCAGACGGCTCTGGTCTGAAAAAAGACCTAGGGGGAGCTGTGCGGATTGCCTACATGTGGGCTCATAATTTTTCCCTCGAGCTTCAAGCAGCCAGTCGACTTGGCCCAAAACAATTTGCCATTGGCGCACCTTGGTTCCCGCGCTTTTTTGACACGAATAGTATTAAAACCAGCACAAATAATAAGAAAACAAGCGGTGATTTCTTACCCACTATTGCTGATGATGAGCAGATTCAAGCCCTCAAAGCTTTTGATATTTGGGCCGATGCTTTTCTTCTCTGGGCAAAGCAACTTTCTAAGTCCCATCACCGGGGCGATCGCCTGTTCAATCTCAATGATGTCAAGGCCAATGCCCAAGAAAAAGCCTACAAAGACAAACTCAGTAAGCTAGTCACTGATCAAGCCGTTAGCCCAGAACAAGAACGGCAAGACTGCGTCGACACTATCAAAAACACCTTAGCAGACCTTGATAACTCTGAAATTCAAGAAGATGGTGTTGTTGGTCTTGTCCATACTCTTTTTAAGAATGCCTAATTACTTTTTCTTTTTCCTCAAATTTTTTCTCTAAGTTGTTTAGCTTCCTTTTGCCCAATATTTGCCATGACTCATCCCTGCCTGCCTGCCCTCCTCTCTGACCGTACCTCCATCCCCGCCGTCGAACCGGGTAGATTTAATGAGGTTAACCTCAGCCAAATTAAAAACCTGGCCGATGACCTCGATTTTGAAGCCAGTGACGATGCTGATATTCATTCCATCCCAAGTCCCTGGGCCCGCCCTCTCCAATTTATGGCGGCGATTTCAGACCGAAAATATAAAGCCAGAGCAGGCTTATTGCGTCAATATCGTGGCTTTTTAGCAGCTTTGGCCCTATCGGAATATCTGAATCTTTCGATCAAAGCCCAGGAGATTAACCTAACCAAAGAAGAGCTTCAACGGACCAAACTCACCAAGGCCCTAGTCACCCTTAAGCCCGATGCCGATCAAAGTGTTTTAAGTCGGTCTTTTGGTCAAGCAGATCCCTGGCTAAAGACCTATGTTTTTTATTGCAATGAACATGTGCTGGGGATGACCAGTCCCGCAACCCTTGTTACACCAGCGCCCCATATCAATAATGCCTTGGGGCAACAAATTCACTGGATCAAAGACAATCGCTTTAGTGATCCCACCCAATCCCTGAGCAGTCGCGAGCGTTATGTGGTGATCGAATGGCTCAAAAATCTCTGTAATGAACTAAACAATGTTTGGGACAGTGGCAATCGAGAACTGATCAACTCCCTAATTCAAGAACTCCAAGATTTTGCTAATGACTTGGGAGGTGGCCAACTATCTCCAATCGAAATCAACCAAAATGAAGATGGCTTCGGCATTTTATTGGAACCTGCTCCGCTAAAATATCTCGCACCGATGAAGTTAGCAGAAGAGGGAAGCGCGCCTCGTTCCAACGTACAGATTTTGCCATCAGCGGGTTTTGCTCCAGACCGACCCATTTACCTAATTGATCAAGAGCGTCTCCCTGCCAAGTTAGGCCATCGCCCCGGTGAAATCATTGTCTATGGCACAATTTCTCTGCAGATCTTCAATCCGGTCACCCATGGGCGCGACGATGCCTACTTCCTAACACCTGAAGACTTTTTCCTAGATGAACTGTTTTATATCGAAGGCGACAAACTACTTCCAGGTACTTGGATTACCGATAAATTAAATGTCTATGACAGTATCGATGCGCAAACCAATCGAGTACGGGGCGCAAAAACACTTCTACTACCACTCAATCCACTGCTAAAACATTATTTTGCTAGCCCTGATCTTGAAAAAGTGACCAGCCTAAGCTTGATCGGCCAGGGATCTGACCGTAGAGTAAAGGTCTCACTCAAGGTGCCCTTGTCTGGCTATGGTAGTAGACCCGTATTTTACGAAGTCTCCAAAGAATTTCCCCTTAAGCCCGAAAATAGCTTATCAGGAGCGATCCCCGTAGTTGGGATGTGGCCCAATGTTCCCGTCGGCAGTTGGAAACAGTTCTTCGTTTTTACAGATGCTTCAGAGAATGTCGAAACAGCATTTTCCCTGGCTCCCCCAACGGTGGGGGCGACGTCCTTCTTCCGTAATATGGGGCAACAGGCTCGTTATCAATATTGGGAATGTCCCCAGCACCCTAATATTCTCGAAGCGGTGAGTGCTGATGGTCGTCCCCTGGGAGTACTACCCCTAAGAATTCCCCGAGTTCAATTGGGAGAAACGAGAGAATGGACAGTCGGCGTTGACTTTGGGACATCGTTTACTAATCTGGCTGTTCGTCGAGGCAATGGTGAGCCCCAATGGTTGGATCTCCAAACCCAAATGCTCTCAATTACGGAAGCCCCCCTGTCGATCCGGGATCGAGCCTACCGAGAAATGTTTGTGCCAGAAACTTTTATCAAGGACGAACGGGAACGACTACCCATGGCGACCTTGTTGACAACGATGGGTTGGACAGAATCCTCCAGCACCGCAATTCCTGAACCCCTTAAGGAAGCCCGGATTTTTGTCCCCCGTTTAGATAAATTTGACTTTAATGTCGAGCACGTTAAAAGCAACATTAAGTGGGATCAAATCCGTTTCCAAGATCCTTTCCTGCGTCATCTTCAGCGACTGGTAGCAGCCCAAGCAGCCCTTGAAGGAGTAACAAGTATTACTTGGGTGGTTTCGTATCCCTCTGCGTTCTCTCCCCATGAAGAGCAAATGTACTTTGCAACTTGGAAGCGAACATTACGGGATATGGAACAAATTACGAATCAGCGTCACTTGTACGACGAAACAATTCATCGCACCGAAAGTATCGCTTTTGCAGAATATTATCGGAATGTTTGTGCAGGGGTAGAAGATAATCTTCTGAATACCATCTGCGTTGATATTGGTGGTGGTACCTCAGACATTGCGATTTTCCGAGACAGTCAAGTCATTTATCAAACTTCTGTTGCCTATGCGGGGCGAGATATTTATCACCGTTTACTCAAGCTAAACCTGAATGCCATCGGCGATGTGTTTGGTCTTTCTGAACGTGATGCCCAGAGTTTACAAGAGGTTCTTAAGGGTAATAATTTTAATTCTGCCCTTGATAACTACCTACGTGGTAATGGCCGCAAAATTCTTGAAGGAGGCTATGCGGTCAATGCGAGTAAACAGAAAAACAAAGAGTTTCGTACTTTACTCGTTTTTGCGATTGGCGGACTATACCATTATTTAGGGCTAGTTCAAAAATACGCCTCTCAAGATAAAAATGATTGTACGGCCACTGTTTTTGTTGGCGGCAATGGTTCTCGTTTCTTAGATTGGCTAACACCTACAGGGGAATACAATAGTAGCTCCGAAATTAACAAAGTTTTATTAGGCGTCATGGAGAGGTCTTCGGAACTTAAGCCCAATCCAAAAAGTGAACCAATTCAACGAACAGTTCATCCCAAGTCAGAAGTATGTGAGGGTTTGATTATCCCCCAGGAAAGTACACTCCAACGTGTTGAACAAAGTAATCCTTTAGTGGGTGAGATTTGCGAAGTTAATGGAAAAGAGTTTTCAGCCCTAGATGTTCTTGATCTTCCTGAAGAATGGGGAAAAATCACCAGCTTTAATGTTATCAGTACCCAAGAACTGGAACGGTATATCCGAAACTTTAATCAAATCATTACTCAGGAGAGAATTGGTAGTATCCAAGCTCTTCCTGGAGTGCAAATCAAAGGTGATCAAGTAATCCCGGCAGACCTTAAAGAAGTGCTCCAGCAAGTCGTGAAAGACACCTGTCAGAAAAAACTCGGCAAGAAAGAAGATTTTGAACTAGAGTCTACATTCCTCTTGCAGTTACGCTGCTTTATGGATATTCTGGCTAGTCGTTGGGCTCGTAGTAACGGAGGCAAATAATAATGAAGATGAAAAAGTTTAAATGGTTACTCATTCTTCTACTTGTTACGGGGAACCTTGTTTCATGTGGACCAAGAAATCACACTGAAAATCCGCCATCCCCTAATGATATTGGGTCCCCAGCAGATACCGGTGAAGAGGGAGATGGAAATGGTTTTCCACTGGGTTACGTCACTTTTATCGCTTTACTACTTCTAGCTGGAGGAATTGGATTGTTTTCGATGTACATAAAAGTAAACAATCAGAAGAATAATAAATCAAACAAATACACAAAAAATTCAAGACCAACTTCCAACATATCCTCGCAGCCTTTGCGTTCAAACCCCAGCAAAAAGGCAAATAATATAAGTGGTCATAAATTTTCTGACCACTTACCTAAACTAGAAATAAATGAATTATTGGAATCACTGGACAAAAAGGTAGAAACTTTAGTTGACCAAAACCAGAAAATAGAACAACAATTGCAAAAGCTTGAGAAGCAAATTACTTCAATTAGTTCTCAAAACTCTCTTTCGTCCTCAAGGTTTTCAGAAAGACAACAATATCCAGTCCAAGATAAAACTAATTATTCAAATTATCCTGTTCATTCACAACCTGCTCCAGTTGTACAGCGAGATCCATACCAGGAAGTCATTACGGCTTTCAATACCAAAGATACAACTTTCTTCCAGCAGAATACTACCTATTATTTAGCTTTAGACGAAAGTACGATTGGTGGTGAGACCAGTGCAGGAGCGAAGCGAATCGTAAAATTCATTGATATTGACAACCTTAGAGATGCTCTTTGTTTAGCCGTCAATGTTAACTCTGAATATTTATTAATTCCTAACTTCTTTAGTCCATACTATGAAAATTTAGATCAGTGGTTATCTGACAACATTGACATTTTTGATTATCAAGGCAACGGGCAAACTGTCGAATTAATTAGACCTGGCAAAGTCCAGTACTCCCAAAGTGAAAATGGCATCTGGAATCTAATAGAACCCGTAAGATTACAGTTGAGCTAGGTTCATTTAATCAATCTAATTTTAAAAAAGTTGTTCTAAGCCATAATGAAAAATTTTAGATGGTTACTCATTCTTTTACTTATTGTCGGGAACATTACCTCATGTGGAACGCGAGATAGAGAACAAAGTCAGTTTCCTCGCAGTGAGACCTCGATGCCAGTAGAGTCTGACAATCTCAATAATGAAGAAAGTTCTGAGACCTTAGAAGCAGAAGTAACCGACAGGTGGCGCCCAGGTCTTGGCTGGGTGTCCGAGACCTCGACGCCAGTAGAGCCTGACAATTCTAGCAATCAAGAGGATTCTGATAGATCCAGTTTTCCATGGAATACTATCATTGTTTTTATAATCTTCAGTTGTGGCTATTTAGCACTTTGGGCTCCAGGCATTTTGGGATACATGCAATTAAAAATATGGGTTAATGCAGAGAAGAAGAAAAAGGATGATTTTCGCAAACGCTCATCTGATAAAATTAATGAATTAAATCAAACTGTGCAGAATTTAGAGAAAGAATTCGAACAATTTAGGAAACAAATTTCTTCAGATCATTCTCAAAGCTCTTTTTCAGCACCAAATTTTCAAGAAAAACAACAATATCAAATCAGAGATAAAATTGACCATTCAAACTATCTTGATTATTCACAATCTGCTTCAGTTGTACAGCAAGATCCATATCAAAAAGTAATTACAGCTTTCAATTCTCAAGATACAGCTTTTTTTCATCAGGATACTTATTATTTAACCTTGGATGAAAGTACAATTGGTAGTGATGATACCAGCACAAAAGCAAAAAGAATCGTAAAATTCATTGATATTGACAATCCCAGAGATGCTCTTTGTTTAGCTGTCAATGTCAACTCTAGATATTTACTAATTCCTAATTTTTTTAGCCCATACTATGCAAATTTAGATCAGTGGTTATTTGAAAATAGTGATATTTTCAATTACCAAGGCAATGGGCAAACTATCGAACTTATTGAACCTGGTATTGTTCAATATTCCCAAAGCAAAAATGGTATATGGAATTTAATAGAGCCTTGTTCTCTTCTTCTTGACTGGGAATATAATTCTCAAACTGAGTTAGACAATGAAAAAATTCAAAAATCAAAATATAAAGTAAAAGAAACTCAAGATAGTAAAGTAAGACAAAATTCCTCTGAAAAACATACTAGTAAAAATCAGCAGTTAATCATTGCGTTTAATATACAATCACAACGGTATTTTCGCTCTGCTTATTTGGCAACAACAAATTATACAAAGAACCAAAATACAAAAAAAATCTACTTTAACGAGGTAGAACAGCACCGTGATGCAGAATTTATGATTATTGAAGTTGACAACACATATCTGCTAGTGCCTGACTTTATGTCTCCTTATTACCAGCAATTTATTTCTCAGGAAACTTTTTCCGACACATTTAACATTAGTGGTTCCGGTAGAGAATTTTATCTTAAGACACCTGCGCAAGCTAAAAAAGATACTGATGGAAATTGGCTATTAACTAGTCCGGGAGAATGTCTAAAACTAGATGACATGGACAGTTTACTAATTTCTTCTACTCTATAAGTTGAATCCACAAAAAAATATTTTAGAAAATAATCATGGTTCGCAGAAATTCAGCAGCAGCCCTCGCCATTTTATTAGGCTCCTTTGGTATTCATAAATTTTACCTAGGAGAAGTATTCCTCGGAGTTCTTTATCTTTTATTTTTCTGGACTTATATCCCAACAATTATTGGCATAATTGAAGGAATTTATTACTGTTCTCTAAGCGAAGACGAATTTAGACAGAAGTTTAATATTCCTACAGTCCAAAACAAAGTTTCTCAATATCTTGCTAATAATAGCTCAGAAAATGCAGCGCTAAAACAAAATAATCAAAAACTAAATTACTTAGAGCAGACTATTCAGAAATTAGAAAGAGAACTCCAGACCTTAAAAAGTAAAAATAGAGAATTGAGCTCTATTATTATTAGTCAACAAGATTCTATTGCGGGCATTAAAGAAGCCCAATCTCAAATATTTACCCAGATCTCTGTTCAAACGTCATTTCAACCAACAGCGCAACCTAAAAATATCTTTGACCATTCCATCGAAAACTATTCTGCCCGCACAGTTGTGACTGCTTTTCTCAACAAAGATGAAACTTTTTTCAGGGAACGTGGCATGGTTTTACTCACCCCAATCCCCAAGAAAGAAAGAAAATCAAACTCAAAAGCCGATTTAATGCAGGTTCTGGATATTCCCAAAGCCGCATTTATTACTGTCCAGATTAACCAAGAGCATTTTGCTGTGCCTAATTTTCTATCCCCCCATTATAAAGATCTAGAATCTCTCTATTCAGGTACTAAAATGTTTAAAGTTTATGGTTCTGGGGAAGAACTAGCATTAAAAAAACCAGCCAAGGTAAAACAAACCGATGATAATAGCTGGCAAATTCAAGAATCAGGCTTATATTTTGGCCAAAATGCTGAATTTGAGATGTTAGTAGAAGCCTTTAATGAGAAAAACCAAACGTTCTTTGATAGTGCTTATCCCGTTACTATCAGTCAAAGCACTTTAAGCACACAAATTAATAAAGATGAAATTATCCAGTTTGATCAGGTAGAAACCCACCGTGATGCAGAGTTTATGATTGTTAAATTTGACAAACAATGCTTTTTAGTACCAGATTTTCTTTCTCCTTATTATGGACAATTAACTTGGCTCGATATGGGAAAAGACATTTTTAGATGTGACGGCCAAGGTGCGATTGTAAGCTTGATTAAACCCGCTGAAGTCAAAGGAGAAAAAGACGGTATTTGGACGCTCATTAAACCCGGTAATTGCCGTCTCACGGAAAGTACTTAGTTAGTAGGATTTACCCACGACTGAGCCTCAGTTTGTGGTGCAGCGCCAGCAGGGGACTTGATTTTTGAGTGGACGAGTTGGGCGATCGCCGGGAAAAAAGTTTCATTTTCTGAATAGGCAGGGTGATCGGCGAAAACACTCAGGACATATTTTTGTTGACCATCGGCACTCTCGATGTAAGCAACTTCATGGCGACCTTGACTTGTCCAACCAGCCTTTGAGTAAAGCTTGGTGTCTGGAGGAAGACCTTCACCAAAGAAATGCTGCACCGGATTAAAATAAGTTTTTGGACTTTGCCAATCTTGGCTCAGATCTCGCGCTAACAGTTGCAAAATCTCTGAATTGTCAGTGGGTGAGATTCCTTCTCCGACCGCAATTTCTGCCATTAAACGGGCAGCTTGGTAAGCACTCAAACGATTACGGATCGGTTTAGTCGCATCTTCAGGATTTTCTCGCATTTTTAGATCAAAACCGATGGGTTCCATAATTTCTACATCGGTGATCGGATAGGTTTTTTGGGTAATATTTAAACCTGCATAGCCAGCAGCCTGAAAAAAGCCGTTGAGTTGACCGCGTTGGGTATACCAAGCGCCGAAATTATCAGGAGTTGCGCTGGTTTGGGTTTGGGTCGTGCGGGTCATCGCATCAATGATCCGACTGGTGGCATTGTTGTCAGATTGCTCGACCATGAGGGCAACATCTTCTGCATAGCCAGCGTAGTTTAATAAGCCTTGCTCAACTTGGGCGTAAAAAGCGACTAGCCAAAAGAGTTTAGGGACACTTGCAGGATAGTGAAAGGTATCCGGTCGGTAGCTGGCGATCGCCTGACGATTGAGATCTACAAGCACCATAGACATCGCTTCCGGTGGCAGATTTTCAGCCTGGGCTAGCCCTTGAATCTCTGTGATAATGCCCTGCAGTTGAGCGCTAGGAGCATAGTTGCGCAGTGGATCTTGGGCATTGTACCAAGCCCGCCAAATTGGTTGTACTAACAGGGTTTCTGGAACGGCGGCGACCTCATTACCCGCTGAGTCTGGGGGAGCTGGAACAGGAAGTTCTTCTTGAGATCCAGTTTCGACAGTCTCAGTTGACTCGGTTGTTTGCTGAGTTGGCCCCAGAGAGGCCCGGATCAGCCAAACACCACCGACAACAATGGCGATCGCCATACCACCCACCAGAGCCACAAACTGCTGGGGACTCATAGCAACCTGGGATCGAGGACGACGATTTGGTTTTGGCTGAGATGATTTTGGAGCAGGCTGATTCAAACGAGTAAACCTCCACATAATTGAAGAAAAAAGCAATAACCGAACTGAATTGAATTAACTTTAGCGACGCCAAAGTACCTCGATGGTGTTGTAGTCAGCGATTTTCCAAGCACCATTGACTCGACGGAGGTTATAGCGCACCAATCGCTGGTCATAGCCGCTAGCATTGCGGTCAATATTGCCATTGGCGTTATAAAGGATTCGTTGTTCTGTAACAACCACATCGGCGATCGCCTGTTGTCCATCCACAACCTGGAGGTTTCTGACCTCTTCCACTGCCTGATTGGCGAAAGTGTAGTAAGACCCATTATTCTCAAGCCATTCCACCGAACTCTGTTGACCATCACTGCGGCGGATATTATCATTAAAGGCTTTGCCTGTCAGAATCTGCGTGCCACAACTGCGGTTATAGGGATAATCAAACAAATCCTGCTTACAGTTCAGCCAATCAGCGACCATATCTGCTGCCTCTCCCTGGGATATCGCAGCAGGTGGCGGTGATGTTTTTTGGGCTTCTTCGATCCGAAAAATTTGACCCGTTTCTTGGGTCAATTGATTAATAAAGCTCTGGGTTTTATCCCGCGAGAGAAAACTTGCCACTTGAATTGTATTATCACTCCGCAAGAAAGCATCGCCACAATAGTTGCTTTTAACCCGCTCTAACGTCGTAGCCTCACCAATCACTCGGTACCAAGTGCTGGCATCACCCAACGAATCACCACAACTATCCTTATAAGCTAGAGGAGGAAGTGTTTCTGAAGCTTGTCTGGAATTATCAGTAGAGCCAGAATCCGTTTCAGCTTGATTACTTTCTAGGGAAATGATGCCTTCACCATCAGGGCGATTGAGCAATTGCGTACTGAGAACAATCCCCCCTAACAAGAAAGCACCGACTACACTCCCCGTCAAAATTGCTTTTTGCCAATCAGCCATTCCCCTGGCAGCCGGCTGAATTTGACTATGATCGACCGCCGTGCCGCTACCTGCCACGGCAACCGTAGGATTGTGGATTGTTTGGGGTTGAGGAGTAGGGGGAACGACTACAGGCGATGGTGTTGCGACTGAAATCTCTGCTTGCAAAGCTGTGATCATCGCTTGGGCATCATTGAAACGGTCTTTGGGCTGGGGTTGAATGGCTTGTTCTAAAACTGTGGCTAAATGTTCATCGGCGACATTATTGCTTTGAAACCAGAGACGCCAGAGAATTTTGCCTGTTACTGGATCATTCGGTAGTTCACTAGGCAACTTTCCGGTCAACAGATAAATCGCCGTTAAACCGAGACTATACAAATCACTACTAAAAACAGGCCGACCAATACTTTGTTCTGAGGCCATGAAGCCTGGCGTACCAATCACAATTGACTTGCCGTTTTGATCTGAACCAGCTTTTGTCATGTTCATGGTTTCTTTAACGGCACCAAAGTCAATCAATACGGGTTGGCGATCGCCTTTGCGGAGAATGATATTGTCTGGTTTGATATCTCGGTGTACCAGTCCTTGGTTATGGATAAAGTCGAGAACAGGCAAAATTTCCAGGAGCCATTTTTTGACATCAGCACTTGACCAGGGGCCTTCATATTGCACTGCATCCTGTAGAGTGACCCCCTCAATCCATTCTTGAATGAGATAAAACCTCTTTGCTTCCGCGACATAGGCATATAAGCGAGGAATCTGCTCATGATCATCACCCAATTTTTCAAGAAGTACAGCTTCCCGTTCAAAACGATCCTGCACGAGCTGATGGGCAACGGGATCATTAGCAATGGGTTTGAGACGCTTGATCACACAACGTCTTAGGGATGGCATATGCAAGTCTTCAGCGAGAAATGTATCCCCGAAACCACCCTGACCCAGTTTCTGCAAAATCCGATAACGACCGTCGAGAATTTTTCTGTTCATTTCCCCATGGTGTCAAAATTTAACATCCATCTTACTGGAACTCGACTAAGAAACAAATTTCTTGCCCTATTTATGGCAAGCTTTAATCAGAATTACGCTCAGCTCGGCAGCATTTAAGGTGTGCTGACAACCATTCTATGGTAAAGGTTCATTTATATTTGTTGATTTCCCGATCCTGCCTTTAAGAGCTTATTTATAAAGCCCCCCGGCCCCCAGCTTGCCGGAGCTTTAGTGAGGAGATTTAGGGGGCGGATCAAGACATTGACTAACTTTATAAACAGCCTCTAAGGGAACTGAGGGTAATGATTATTAATCAAGTGACTACTTGATTAAGTGCAAACTAGGGGCGATCGCAGCGTGCCTTACTGCCCTGAAGTGATGTTTGCAGATTTGCCAACAGCATAGAATAGCCACCCCGACCCGCCAAAAAAGACTCCCATCAAGAGTGGAGTAAATGTTCCCCAATTCCAACCCGTGGTGAGAACCGCTTCGGTTGGCTGTTTAGGATCGTAATACACGATAACTGTCGTTCCTTCTGGAAAACGCGATATGGCTTCGGCTTCGGCATCAGAACGCTCTTTGTACCTACGACTAACCCGATCACCTTCTCCCAGTGAATAGCGAGAAGAGAAGTAAGAATGTCCCTCAACATCGTAGGTGTAGTTAACGGATACATAATACTCAACATAAGTATTTAGTGTCGCTCCAGGAGACCCCTTTGACCTAGTTTCCCTACGGATCTCAGTCTGCACAACAGAGCCTTGTACAGAGGGCCATGACAATGATTGATTAGCAATAACCAGAAAATAAATTCCAAAAATACTTAGTAGTCCACCCAAAATACCGAGTCCAAGACCAAAACGGGAAAGGGTTTTAAGGGCTTGAACTTTTTCATCAGACATTCGGTCATCCTCCAATTTTTCTTCTTGCCTATTACTAAGAGCCTGTTTATAAAGACCCCCGGCCCCCATTTTGGGGGATTTAGGGGGCAAACCAAGAAATTCGTTTACTTTATAAATGACCTCTAAGAGGCATGGAGTAGTTCATAGCTTCTCATTAATTGGACAATTGGACAGTTGGCACATAATTCAAATCAAAATTATTTGAGCAAATCTTAAAAGAGCTTATCATAAAAGACTTTTTGAAAATGCTTATCCACAGAATTTAGATATCATGCCGATTCATTTACCCCAAAGATTAAAACATAATGACTAATTTTCGATGTAGGAAAATAAGGCGACTAGAATAGACATAGAGGTAGGTCTTTTCTACCTTTTGGGGCTAAATTGATTTCGTTGTATGCTTGAGTATAAAAAAAGAACAAACATACGATCTTATTAAATTACCCATGGGCAATAAAATTGTCGGAGGTTTCTCATGTCTACTGATTTTACCAAAGGTATGTTAGTAACGATTATTAGTGAAGCAGTTTTGCAAGAAAGTTTTGTTAGACTACTTACCGAATTAGGAGTATCTGGTTATACAATTATTCCAGCCCAGGGAGCAGGCAGTCATGGTAAGCGCATGGGTGATGTTGCTGGATATAACACAAATATTCTACTTCAGACAATCGTTAACCCAGAACTTGCAACTCGATTATTGCAAAATCTAAAATCATTGCAAGAGACTCACGCACTGGTTGCATTCCAACAACCCATAGAAGGAATATTTGATTAAAGATAGTCATTATGACTATGCAATATGTTCTTCTAATCTGCTTCGAAATATCCAATAAATTTTGGACTAAAGATCTTATTTGGTTAATAATCATGAATGCTCAAGAAATGATCCAACGATATAAAGCGGGCGAACGTGATTTTAGTCATGTGAATTTAATGCAGAGCTGTCTAGATAATGCATATTTAGATGGTGTGATTCTGAGTGGTTCAGATCTCAAGAAAGTAAGTTTGACGAAAGCTCAGTTACGGCAGGCAAATCTTGCTAATACTGAGATGGTTGAAGCTTGTCTGAGAAGTGCGGATTTGAGTGACACAGATTTTAGTGGTGCAGATTTACGAGGAGCAGATCTCAGTGGTGCAGATTTACATGGTGCAAATTTAGGGGGAGCTGACTTGCGTGGTGCGAATGTCCAAAACACAAATTTATCGGAGGCTGATTTACGTGGTGCAGATTTAACAGGTGTCTATTTGCAAAAAACCAATCTTCTGGGTGCAAATCTAAACGGTGCTTATTTCTAAAATATAGAAAGACTGAATCATGCTCAAAATTTCAGTTGATTTTCAAATACCTTTTCCCCGATCTTTGGTGTATGCTACCTATCGGGATGAATTGGTAGAGTTAGGATTAAGCTTGCCTAATGTAAAATCATTAGAACTTAAATCTCACCAGAAAATCAATCAACAAGTTTACTTGGAAATAGAATGGCACGGAGGTGGTAATATTCCTAATGCTGCCCGAAAGCTTTTGAGTAAAAGCCTATTCGATTGGACGGAATATGATGTCTGGAATAACCAAACATTTACAGTAGACTGGCATATCAGAACCCATGCTTACCAAGAAGCAATTAGCCTATCTGGTCAAAATCGTTTTCTAGATCAAGGTGATCGCACATTAGTCAAAAACCGAGGTTTACTTCAGGTTGACCTTAGCGCTATCCATGGTGTACCTTCTTTTACGCGTAATCAGATGGTTTCCTGGATTGAGAAGCTCTTGGCTAAAAGGATTGAACCAAATTTGATTCAGATGGGACGGAATGTAGAGAGTTATCTAGAACAAATACGGCAATCTTAGTCAGTTTAGATTTGATATTAAGCCAAAAGTAAATATTGACTTACCCTTGGTTATAACTACTCAAGATAAAGTTTGTCGAGCAAATTTTTTAATCGAACATTGTTATAATTAAGTAACAATAAATTTCCAGTCGTGCAGGATGGCTAAATCATAATGGATTTAATGTCCGTCACTCTGGTAGTGCGTTGGCTCATTGGTTGGGCTTTGATGTGGCAACTCCCACACATACCAGATTACTCAGTGATCGGTTCCCCTAAAGTCTCCGTCTTGATTCCGGCCCGTAATGAAGAGGATACACTTCCTCATCTACTAAGCGCCCTAAGGCAGCAAACATTCAAGCCTTACGAAATCATTGTAGTTGACGATCAATCAACAGACGCCACTACCCAAATCGCTCAGCAAGCTGGAGTTAAAGTTGTGCGAACTGCACCTCTACCTTCTGGGTGGACAGGTAAAAACTGGGCTCTCAAAACCGGATATACTCACGCATCTGGTGATATTTTTGTCTTTCTCGATGCTGATACGGAACCCAGTGCAGATTTACTACGGCGGTTGGTAGGCACAGTTCAACATCTAGGGGGACTGGTTTCTATCCAACCCTATCACCGCACAGAATACCTTTATGAACAGTTAGCTTTACTGTTCAATCTCGTAGGCCTAATGGCTGTAAAATTAGGGCCTGCTGGAGGTGTAGCGTTTGGTCCGGCTATGGCTACGAGCAAAGTGGACTATGAGCAAGTCGGTGGCCATGATTGTGTGTCGGGTTACGTGGTTGAAGATTGGTTTATTGCCCATGCCTATGAACAGGCTAAACTACCTGCCAGTGCCTATATAGGCCATGGTCAACTGGACTATCGGATGTACCCAGGTGGGCTCTCTGACCTGATAGATGGTTTTAACAAGAATTTTGCCACTGCTGCTGGACAAGTCTCTAAAATACGCATGTTGGCTGTTTTGCTGTGGCTTTCAGCATTATTTTGGACAAGTTGGTGTCTGCCTGCAGCTTTATTGGGTTGGCCAATAGTTGGTGATTCCTCTTTGCCATACAACTTACTTCTTTATATTGCCTTTGCTCTCCAACTCGCAATTATCATCAGGCCAGTAGGCTCTTTTCGATGGATGGCTTTACTTTTCCCAATTCCGGTAGTGTTCTTTATTGGCGTATTTATAATGGCAATTTTCAAGTTAAAACGAGGACAAATTGATTGGAAAGGACGCATTATTAGCACTCAATGGAAAGCTTAATCGCCTTGCCTATTTTTCGTCCATCAGCTTCGATAATAATTGGATTATGTGTTGGAGGTTGGACAACTTGGTCATTTGTTGTGGGCTACCTATGCCATCGCTTACCACTACATTTTCTTGAAAACGACACTTGCCTGACACTACCCTATTTTTTCGGGGAAACACGGAGCTGCTATGAACATCATTTAGGTATCAAACGCTGGAAAGATCGATTACCAGAGGCCGGAAACTTTTTTCCAGGGGGATTCCGTAAAGATGCCATTGATGGTAAAAATTCTGCTGTATTATCTCGATTTCTAGCTGAAACTCGTCGAGCAGAATATGTCCATCTAGGAATATGGGCGTTCTGGATAGTAACGATGCTATGGACTCCGGGATGGGGCATCGTCATCAATTTTAGTTTTGGAACGATCCTCAATCTGCCCTGTATATGGGTACAGCGGTATAACCGTCTTCGCCTCCAAGATATCCTCAGGCAACAATCTAACTGCTAAATAGGGGTCACATCAGGAGCGGAAGAATCGTATGCTAAGGCTTTGTTGCATATTCGCTAGGCAGACAACATTGGGCTTATCGCTCCCTAAACTTTACCGAAGAAAAATGGGTCTAAAGTCCCGTCCTTCTGGGATGGCTTTTGATACAAATGAACTACTCCAGCCTAAGAGGCATGGAGTTTCCGTCGTTTCATCGCCCCAAGTTGCCTCATGCTTCCGCAATCGGTAGAGCTTGGCGGCTCCGCGACTAAAGAGGCAAGTCCCTTGCCCCTTGCCCAGGCTAAATTAACCTGAGCTGCATTGATATCTCTATCTTCTACATGGCTACATTTCGGGTTTGAGCAAATATGTACCCTGTCTGCCAATGTCTTTGGCGTTAGCTCCCAGCATTTAGCGCAACGCTGTGAGGGCTTTAGTTTCCGGGTAGGAGACTCTACATAGAATCCACCCGCCTCTGCCAGTTTGTACTCCAGGCATTGCCCTATCGAGGCAAATCCCACCGACAAGATAGAACGGTTTAGCCCTGCCTTTTGGCGTTTTTGCTTCTTCCCTTTTCGGGTCATGTTTTTGACGTTTAACTGCTCACCTGCCACTAGGCTATTACTGCTGACTATGCGGCTGGTGGTTTGATGAATCCAGTCCTCCCGTTGATGTGCAACCTTCCGTTGTAACTTTGAGAGCTTCTGCCGTTGGCGTTTCCACCGACGAGATGCTCTTACCTTTTTCGTGCGGTTTGGGGCACGCTTCCGTCTGAGTTGCTTGGATGCTTGCTTAACCTGCTGTTCTCCCTCCTTAATAAAATCTGGCTTGCTGATTTGCTCTCCTGTAGAAAACGTAATCGCCTCTTTGCAGCCTAAATCAATACCGACAGACCCATCCCCAGCTTCCCGCTTGGGTTCACATTTGACCGTGATTGAGGCATACCATTTCCCATGGCGGAAGAATATCGTGCAGGTTGTTGGCTTTCCCCAGGTACGGGCCTTGCCCCTCATTTGCATCCTTCCCACATTGCTCAGCTTTAGATAGCCATGTTGACCTTCTGTTTCTACCTTCCAGCCTGCACCGCAGGGATACGTCCACCCTCCATAGCGTCGAGCTGCCTTGAACTTTGGGTATCCCCCCAATCCCTTAAAAAATCGGTTGAAGGCAAAGTCCACTCGCTTTAACGTTGCCTGTAGGGCATGGGACCCCAGCTCCTTAAATTCTGGCCATACTCTCTTGAACTCCGGCAAACTATTTTGCTGCTCAAAGTAATCCACGGAATGATTGAATTTTTGGTACTGGGTTTTGCGATTAGCTATTGCTGCGTTGTACAAATTGCAGTGCAAGCGCCGCCAATAATGTAGCTTTTGTTCTTGCTGCTTATTGGGATAGATACGGTAAGTGATGCGGCGTGTTAGCATGATTGAATTATAACTTACATATAAGTAAATGAAACCTACTCATAGAAAGGGAGCACACTCCGTTTTCTCCATTTACCTTCATCTCGTTTTTGTGACGAAATATCGCCGCAATATTATTGATGAAGCAATGCTGCAAACTATGGCTGAAGTATTTCAACGGGTTTGTACAGCCAATAAATGTAAGGTTATTGAAATCAACGGAGAACCTGACCATGTCCATCTCCTGTTAGATGTCCACCCCAACAACAACATTGCTCAGTTCGTCGCTAGCTTGAAGGGGGCTTCTAGTCGCATTCTCCGCAAGGAATATCGTGACTGCCTCGAACAGGTCTACCGTAAGCCTGTCTTCTGGTCTAGCTCTTATTATGTTTCTTCTGCTGGGGGCGCGCCATTAGAACGAGTTAAGCAGTACATCGCTGACCAAGCGGGAGTTAACTGATTTGGCTACTTCTGTTTCTCTTCAGTAGCCGCGCTATTCTTCCCTACCCTACAGAGGGATAGGGAAGGATAGCGCCCAAGTTCAGGCAACGTTCGAAGGCTGGTTTGTGCCGATTTAGGGAAATAGAACGCAGTTGTGTAAAGGTGGTGCGCAAGTCATCCTCTTGAACAAAGTCTAGAAACCGATCGTACATCTCAACATTGTCAATCTCAGCGGCGATCGCCATTCGACAAGCTTCTTGAACCGTTGCGGGAGCATCCACCTGATAGGCAAAAGTATCTTCGGGGATCGGTAGATTGTACTTACGGAACAATTGACTTAAATGTTCTGCGTGGCGCGTTTCTGAGTGAATAATCTTGCTAAAGGGGCGAATTACCCCAAATTTCTCGATGATAGCTTGATACAAGGCCCGGGCGCGGTATTCATCTTGGATGGCTTCCACCATCGCCTGTTGAGTTTCTGGGGCGATCGCCCCCGGTGCCGCTGCGAGTTCCTGGGATGACACTAGAAGGGCGAGACAAAGACCAATGCCTAAATAATGGTTGAGGTGGTCTTTCTTACTAGAACAATGCTGATTTTGATGGCGATATTGGTGTCCCATGGAAGATTTCCTATGATTAATTTTAGAAAAGAAGCTGGATTCAGAGCTTATTGATAAAGCCCCCCGACCCCCAGTTTGGGGGAGATTTTAAGATGATTAACGGGGTCAAAGTTCCCCAGTTTGCCGGAGCTTTAGTGAGGAGATTTAGAGGGCGGATCAAGACATTGACTAACTTTATAAATAGCCTCTCAAAAAAAGTCGGCTTTGAGTTGAGATTTTTATTGCTTAATCCTTTGACATTAAATAAGTGCTAGATGTAAAGTTTATGGATAGATTAAATTTCCTAAAAAAGAAAAAACACAGTTTTAATCGAGAAGAAAACATCAGCCTTTTGAGCATCCTTAAACCGTGCTGAATTGGATCTAAGAAAACTTTAAATCCCCAAAAATATTAAACCCACCAAGGTTTTGCACCAGTACGTGGATCAACTTCTGTCCAAGGGGCAATGCGGACATAATCCCCTTCTAAATAGATATGGGCAAGTCGTAGAGGGAGTGGTGCTGGGCCACGAACCACACGCCCTTCGGCATCATAACGGGAACCATGGCAGGGACATTGAAACTGGTCGTCATTTTCATTCCACGGGAAGGTACAACCAAGGTGAGTACAGTTATCGACAATACCCCAAGGATGTAGGGTGCCGTCTTCTTGAATGGTTAAATAAGTGGGTTCCCCTGCCAACCCGGCGACTAGGGCTCTTGTGCCTGGTGCTTCGGCCAATAATTGGCTTGCTGGAATCAAATTGCCGTTAATATCTTTAGCAAGAATTGATCCATCTGCACCCACTTCTTTGGGGGGACTGAAAAATTTTGCGACAGGATAAAGGGCAGGGCCAATGGTACTGGCAACCACTGCACCTGTGAGAAAGTTTAATAATTGTCGCCGGGAAAGGGAAGGGCTATCGATGGGCAGACTATCTTCCATGAATGATGCTCCTTTCTTAAATAAAATTTGTTGAATTGTTGAACAAAATAGGTGCTACTAACGGGTATTGATCTTGAGTAAGCCGTAGAGCATACAGGAACCCAGTACGGCACTTAAGGTGAGAACAGCGGCAACGGTCACTAAAGCAGTACCGAGGACAGAGCCACTGTAGATAAATAAGCCGAAGTAGGCCAAGGTGCTTGCAAGTAAGAGGCGAATGAGGCGATCGCCAGTGCCAACATTGTTAAACATTTTGTTTATCTCCGACCCAAAGGTTGAGTAATGGAGCTGATGGAACCAAATATCGAGCATGGATATTGATGCTGCTTTTGGCTGACATCCAACTTATCTATCAATATAAAACTAATTAGCTATGTAGTCAATATTTCTGGTTTGCTGGATTTGTCTGCTTGTCCAGGCGGATCTCGCCACAAAACGCCCAGGGGCTTGTTCTGGCCTGGCTTCGATAGCTGGCAACACTTGCTCAACTCTAATTGAAAAAGATTTCTAGTAGTTTGCTTGACAGGACAATAATGATCCCCTAAAGTCTCTAGGTTAATGCTAATTAATTGCAACTTTAGGGAGATGTCATCGACCCCATAACATTAGTCAATCGCGGTTAATGGGCCATGGGGTTTTGCTTGAATTAAGTTATTGACAGTTATTTTTCTCGGTTTTTTTAACGTGTCCAAGGCCCAGGCAATGTCTCTGAGCCGCTTATCAATGGACTTTATTTTTGCTATTAAATTTCAGCTATTGAGATCGATGCTTAGGTGTTTTCCGTTTTCAACTCAGGATTATTCTCAACAAAGGGTGGCTTGGACATCTGCTCTACTCGCTGTCCTAGTGGTGATCACCAGTATTGTTGCCCTATGTCAGGGGGCTGTAACCATGAGTTTGGATCAAGTCTGGCAAGCGCTGAGACACCAGGGTGACCCAATGTTTCAAACGATTATTTGGGATTTGCGCTTACCTCGCATTGTGGTGGCCTTGGTGGTGGGAGCCGCTTTGGGGTTATCCGGTGCGCTTCTCCAGGGGTTACTCCGCAATAGCCTCGCCGATCCGTTTATCCTCGGCATCTCGGCGGGGGCCGGTTTGGTGGCGATCGCCTTTATTACCCTCAATGTCCTAGCGATTTGGATTCCTTTGGGGGCCTGGCTGGGGGCTTTGGTCACCGCAGCGGTGGTCTATGGCCTCGGCTATGTGGGCGGCGGCCTGTCCGTAGAGCGTCTGGTACTGGCGGGGGTGGCGGTAAGTTCCCTGTTTGGGGCAGTCCAAACCACCCTGATCCTCTTAGCGGATGACAGTCGTATCCAGGCGGCTCTCAACTGGTTAATCGGTAGTCTCAACGGTCGCGGTTGGCAGGATTTAAGCTTGGTGGCCCCCTATCTGAGTGTGGCCTTGATTGTCGGCTGTTTATTGGGACGGTCTTTAAATTTGCTGAATCTCGGTGATGATGCGGCGGTGGGTCTGGGGGTTTCCCTGGTGCGATCGCGGTTACTGATTGGCGGCATTGCCAGCTTATTGGCAGCCAGTGCAGTGAGTATTTCTGGCCTTATCGGTTTTGTGGGTTTGGTGGTGCCCCATGGGGTACGGCTCTTAGTAGGAGCAGACTACCGCTGGATTTTACCCCTCTCGGCCCTGGCTGGGGCGTGGGTCTTAACCTTGGCGGATCTCCTATCTCGCTCTGGGGCAGTGGAATTACCCGTGGGAGCTGTCACAGCCCTGTTGGGATCACCATTATTTATTGCGTTGCTCTATCGGCGAGGTCGGGAGGCTCAGGCATGACATTATCGCAGGCATTAAAGGTACAACCACCGGAATCTTCAAGGTCATCTTTGCTCGAAGGGGAGCATCTGTTTGGAGGCTATACCAAAAGGTCAGTGGTTCAGGATGTCAACTTAACGGTGCATCCAGGGGAATGGCTGACCATCGTCGGGGGAAATGGATCGGGAAAGTCCACCCTACTCCGGCTCTTGAGTCGCATTCTCAAGCCACAACGGGGAGTAGTGCGCTTGGACGGAAAAGCAATTCAGCGGCGATCGCCCCAGGAAGTGGCCCGCAGTCTGGCGATTTTACCCCAACAATCCCGGATTCCGATGGGCTTAACCGTACGGCAGCTGGTCGGTTTAGGGAGAGCCCCCCACCAAAACTGGTGGCAGTGGGAATACAGCGAGGCGGATCACGTCCAGATCGATCAAGCCCTGGCCCAGACCCAACTGAGTCAGTTTGCTCATCGCCCCGTGGCGCAACTGTCTGGTGGAGAACGTCAACGGGCTTTTCTCGCCTTGGCCCTGGCCCAAAAGCCAAAGATTCTCATTTTGGATGAACCCACAACGTTTCTGGACATCCATTATCAACTGGAACTGTTGGAACTGCTTAAGCAGTTAAACCGCGAGCAAAATTTGACCATTGTCACCGTTCTTCATGAGCTAAATTTGGCGACCCGTTACAGCGATCGCCTAGCCATGGTTAAGGACGGCAAACTCTTTGCCCTGGGGACACCCACTGCGGTGATGACTCCAGAAAATCTACGGTTTGGTTTTGGGGTAGAAGCGGTGACAATACCGACCCCTGTGGGCTTACAAATCTGCGTTTTAGGGCCAGCCTCGGTTTAATTAGGCCGCTGATACTGCTCAAATCTGGTCTTTGTTTCCATCAGATCATGCTCTACCTATTGCAATTACATCTATTTATACTCATTAACTGATTTATCTATGAAACCTTATCAGCTGCGTTATGGTTTGGCGTTGTGTGGCTTGGTACCCTTCATGTTTTGCGTATCCCCAGGGGAGGCGATCGCCCAAATAAATCCGGAAACAAACTTCTTGGCCCAAGCCCAACCCGTGACCATCACTGGAATCCGCCTCGATCCCCAACCCGACCGCGTGAACATCATTCTCGAAACGGCGGCGGGGCAATCCTTAACCCTACCTGGTCAACCCTTTATTCAGCGAGGCACAGATCTAGTCGCAACCGTAGAACCCGCCATCCTCGCTCTACCCGATGGTCAAAATTGGCAATTTACCGCACCGACCGCTGATATTGCAGCGATTACAGTCGAACAACAGGGAGGCGATCGCCTGGAAATTATTGTCCAGGGTCAAGGGGAATTACCAGCAACGGCTGTTTCCCTCGACACCATGGCTGCCATTGCGACCAACGAGGACATGGTAGATCTGGCGGAAATGACTCTAAATCTAGACGCGATGCCCGTCGAAGAACTCGAAATTACAGTGTTGGGCACGCGATCACCGCGCCTTGTGAATCGTACCCCCGGCTCGATCAGTGTGATTGATGCCGAAGAAATTGACGATAATCTTGTCCAAGATTTGCGGGATCTTGTCCGCTACGAACCCAATGTTTCTGTGGGAAATGATCGACGCTATGGGCTGCAGGATATTAACATCCGGGGTCTAGGGGGCAATCGAGTCCTGATTCTTAATGATGGTATTCGGATTCCGACCCAATTTACCTTTGGCACCCCGGCTTTGGGACGAGATTATGTGGATCTTGATAGCTTACAACGGGTAGAAATTATTCGCGGCCCGGCCTCTGCCCTCTATGGCAGTGATGCCCTCGGTGGGGTAGTTAGCTTCCAAACCATTGATCCCAGCGATCTTTTGGCTTTAACCGACAAAAATAACTTTACGCGGATCTCCACCGGCTTCGAAACCACCGACAAAAGCTTAAATTATGGTGCAGTGACCGCCTTCCGGGCCGGTTCCCTGGAGGCATTAATTGGCTATAACGGTCGCAGTGGGTTCGAGGCCCGCCTCCCCGAAGGCAATGAGTTTGTGGATGACCGCTATGGCGATCGCGATAATTTCCTTGGGAAGTTAAATTTCAACCTCAGTGAAAATTCTACCCTGGCCTTTACCACCGAAATTTTCCGCAGCACCAATGAATTCCAAGTCGCACCAATTACTGCGCCCCTGCTTCAAGGCCCCCGGGGGTTCCAGGGCCAAAACGAAACCCTCGAAGCAGATTCCTATCGGGAACGGTACAGTCTTGCTTACCTCTATGACAACCCCGACGGAGGAGGCTTCATTGACAATGCCAAGGCGCAAATTTACTACCAAAATGCTGGTGTTGATGAGCTGCGCACCCAGGATTTCTTAAATTCCGCAGAGACAGAACGACGTTTTCGTAATCTCAGTAATACCTTTACCGACGAGCTGTTTGGTGGTGAGGTACAGCTACAAAGTAATTTCCGTTGGGGCAATATTGATAACCGTTTAACCTATGGCTTTGATTTATCAAAGACCAATAATGAACGAACCAGAGATGGCTTAGAAACCCGCTTTGATGCCGCTGGTAATGTTACCCTAACGACCAATCAGGTGGGTTCTGATAACTTCCCAGTGAAGGATTTCCCAGATTCAGAAACGACTCGCTTTGGGATCTATCTCCAAAATGAAATGGCCTTGTCGGATACCTTTACCCTTTTGCCCGGTCTGCGCTATGACACCTATCGCCTCGATACTACTATTGATGAGCTTTACCAACGCAACAGTCCTGATGCCGAAGCTACTGACTTTAGTGATTCTGCCTTTTCCCCTAACCTAGGCTTTGTGTGGCAAACCTCCCCAGAAATTGCCCTAGTCGGTCGCTATGCCCGGGGTTTTCGGTCACCTTTGTACAGTGAAATCAATGCGGGCTTTACAAATTTAACCAGCCCTTTTTTCCGCTATAAAACCCTATCAAATCCGAATCTCAAACCGGAAACCAGCGACACTTTTGAGTTAGGGATTCGTGGTGATTTCCCCCGGGGGAATTTTAGTGTGACGGGTTTCTATAGCTATTACGAAAACTTTATTGAAACCTTTGCCAGTGCTGGGGTTGAATTTATTGATAATGGCCCACCCGTTAATTTATTCCAATCCCAAAACGTGGGCGCGGCCCGTACTTACGGTGTCGAACTGGCTGGGGAATATCGCTTTAGTGATCAACCCCACGGGTTTAGTGTGATTGGTAGTTTGGGTCTGACGGTGGGGGATGACCTAGAAGATGACGAACCCCTGGAAAGCGTGGAACCCCTCAAGGCGGTGTTGGGCTTGCGATATCGCGGTCAGGAAGATCGGTGGGGTACGGATCTGATTGCCACTTTAGTGGGTGAACCACGACTCCGGGGCGATCGCCCAGCGGGTTCCTACAGTCCAGAAGGGTATGCCGTGGTGGATCTATTGGGCTATTACAACATCAATCCTAATCTCAAGCTGAATGCGGGGATTTTTAACCTGTTTAACAATCAGTATTTCCTTTATTCCGATGTCCGACCCCTCTTAAATTCGCCGGAACCTGTGGATATTGACCGTTTTGCGCAACCGGGGGTTAGCCTACGGGCCGGTTTAACTTGGCAATTTTAACGTTGATCCCCATTTAATCGACAAGGATAAAAACGCCCTGTTTTCCCTTTGTCGTTCGCTCTTCATTGCACTATTTTTGCTGAATTTTGTTGTTTACCTTTTGGAGAATATCCATGTCTAACGCAATTTCTGCCCAATTTCGCCATAGAACGATGATGCCGTTTTTTTCAACCCGACGTTCCCTCAGTGTATTACTCGTTCTAGCGCTGGCCGGGGGCTGTGGCCAAACACCACCGAATTTATCAGACTCCAGTGACCCAGCAACGGCGATCGCCAACCAAGCACCCACCCCGGAAACAGCAACAAAAATTGTGGCTTTAACGTCCCTATCGGCGGATATTATTGCCCGTCTTGACGCGGAAAAATTAGTCGGCATCCCTGGCAGTCGTCTTTTAGCAAACAATCCCGTCTTTCAAGATTTACCTACCGTCAGCGAAGGCCAAACGCCCCCCAGCCTCGAAAAAATTGTCGCCTTGAAACCGGATTTAGTCGTTGGCGCAACGGGATTCCATGATCAAGTGTTGGCAAGATTAGAAGAGTTGGGCATTCAAACCCTCGCCACCGCTGTCCCCGATTGGCGATCGCTCGAAGAATTAACCCAGACCCTCGCCGAGAAAACCCAAACCGACCCGACGCCCCTACTCCAAAGCTACGCCCAATGCGTGCCCCAAGGTGCTTCTCCGGACGATCCGACTCTGGTTTTAGTCAGTAATCAGCCGATCCTCGCCCCCAATAAAAACAGTTGGGCAGGGGATTTGTTGACCCGTTTCCAGTTCAATAATCTCGTTGCCGATCTCCAGGGGGATAGTCCCCAGCAAGGTTATGTGACTCTTTCCCCCGAAAAGGTTCTGACGGCTAATCCCGAAGTTTTGATCATGGTGGATGTGGGAGATGATTCGATCAATCAACTTAAATCCGCTCCCTTTTGGCAGGATTTAGCCGCCGTCAAAAATGACCGCCTCTATACTTTTGATTATTATGGCCTTGTGAATCCGGGGGGCATTGACGCCATCCAAAGCACCTGTGAAAAGTTGCAAGGGATCACCTAAATTGCTGCCCAATCAAGCTTTTTCCTTCATAATTCTCCTATTTCCTCAACCCCAAAACCCATGCCAAACGCCAATGTAACCCACCTCCAATCCCTTTCCTTCCAGGAGGCGATCGCCTTTACCCAAACTTGGTTAGAGCAGGTCGCAGCCCAACAACTCACTGATGCGGAAATTCTCACCCAAATGCAGGCGGTGTTAAGCCATCGAGATGGGGTGCGGGGCTTTTTTGTGAGTTATTTAACGGGCAATAGTCCCCTCGCGGATCAGGTGCCAGAAATTTTCCTGGAAGGTTTTACCCAGGTGGCAGAACATATTTACGAAATTTTGGTGAAAAATGTGGCGATGTCTACGGCCATGGCGATCGCCCACCGACGCAACGGCGATTTTACCCAGCAACAGGGTTCAGAACGGGTCAAGACACGCTCTCTGAATCTTCTGCAACAACTGGAACAGCGCAATTTAGCCGTCTTTAAAAATGAACGGTTGCGCCTGCTGCAAACCCTCGAAGCTGGTTCAGGAGATTACCAAGACTTTTTAGAGCGTTGGCAATATGACCCAGAGCAATGTGAGGCAATTCGGATGTCACTACAATCGATTTAGCGGATTCTCATCATGCCATTGGCGATCGCCCCAGGAAATCATTCAACCAGTTCCCCCGCTGCCCAAGTGCCTTCAATGCGGGTGCCATCGCTGAAAATATAAACCCCGGCCCCCTGGTAGAGATCATTTTGGAAATTGCCTTCGTAGCGATCGCCATCGGCATAGGCACAGACCCCTGGGCCGTTCAGTAGATTATCCCTAAACTCCCCTTCGCAGCGATCGCCATTGCTAAAGGTAAAGGTACCTTGGCCCATGAAGTTACCACCAACAAATTCCCCGGCATACTCATTGCCATTGGTCAGGGTGTAAACTCCTTCGCCAGTAATTGCCCCCAGGGCCACTTCCCCAGTGTACTGACTGCCATCACTAAAGGTAAAAGTCCCTTCACCGTCGGGAAGGTTATTCTTTAATGACCCCTCGTAGCGATCGCCATTGCTATATTCACAGACACCCGGCCCCATGAGATCGCCGTCGATGACAGTACCCGTACAACGCTCGCCATCACTAAAGACAAAGGTTCCCTCGCCGTTGGGGATGCCCGCCACAAATTCACCCGTGTAACTGCCGCCGTCAGTTGTCGAAAAGGTACCTTGACCGTGGGGTAGTCCCGCTTCAAACTCTCCCTCATAGCGATCGCCATTGCCATATTCCCGGATGCCGCGGCCCTGGATTTGGCCCCCTTGGAATTCCCCTTCGTAACGTCCATCCGCCGCAAAAGTATAGATTCCCTCGCCCTCTTTTTCGCCGCCGACAAACTCCCCTTCATAGCGATCGCCGTTGCCATACACACAGATCACTGGCCCCTGGAGTTGACCTTCCACCACTTCACCTTCACATTGGCCACCATCGGGTAAAGACACAGTTACCCCATTGGCGATCGCCGCTGTCCCCAGGATGCCCCAGAGAACCAGACCAAAGGACAAAAAACGATTGTGCTGCATCATCATAGTTAAAAACAATCCGGTAAATGGGTAAAACATAAACTCAAAAATTGAACCCAAAAACTTAGCTCCCAACCTCTGCTGGGGGAATTTGTTGCTGTTGCTGTTCTAATTCCGCCTGTCTTTGGCGTTCTACCTCAGCTTGTCTCTGACGTTCTAGTTCCGCCTGCCGTTGCCGTTCTGCCTCTACCTGCCGTTGTTGCTCTAATGCAGCTTGTCTTTCCCGTTCTGCTTCAGCCTGCTCCTGTTGTTTCAATTCTGCCTGACGTTGCTGTTCCTGTTGCGCCCGTTGCTGTGCCTCAGCTTCCTGTTGCTGGCGGGCTAATTCTGCCTGATGTTGTTGAGCCTCAGCTTCCTGTTGCTGGCGGGCCAATTCTGCCTGACGTTGTTGTTCCTGTTCCCGGGCGATTTGCGCCTGTCGCTGTTGTTCCACTTCGGCTTGGCGTTGTTGGGCTTCCCGCTGAAAATTTGTGCCGGGTTGGGCAAAGTTAATCGCCAGTCTAACCCGCCGTTGTTCGCCACTGGGACAACGAATTCCCCTTGCTGCTGATAATGCAGCCTGATCCAACGCCGCATAGTTACTAGATTGGACAATCCTGGCCTGGGCGACGCCGCCATTGGTTGCTGTGATGACCTCCACCACAGGACGGGCTTCGATACCACGGGAGGCGAGGGAGGCCGGAAATTGGGGTTGGCTTGGGGCAGAACAACCGGCACCAGAAGCCACAGGAGCCGCTGGAGGATTATTCACCGGTCGATTCGGGGTAGACCGCTGGGCACCCGTTTGGTTAGCGGGAACATTGCTATTGCCAAGATTATTTTGACGACCATTCCCTTGGAGGCCATTACGTAAAGCATTCAAGCCTGAATTCCCCGAAGTTTGCCCCAGGGGTCGAGAAGCAGTACCGGGGTTTGTCGGTTGGGAACGATTGGCCCCTGTCGCATTGTTATTGTTTGCGGCAATATTGCGATTGACCCCAGATGCAGCGGCCTGGAGTTGGCCCTGTAATGGATTAAAGTTTTTAGGCGATAGGGGAACAGGGGGATCCTCAACCACCTGGGGTTCTGGATCTGGTGCGGGTTCTTGGGGTTGTGACTCAGGGGATGTCTTCTGAACTTGCGGTTCTGGTGGGGCTTCCTGGGGGCGGACTGTGGGGGCTGTAGCAGTTTGTTTGATCTGAGGCACTAGCACAGGGCTATTGATCTCTGCACTTAGAGCAGGCACATTCGGATTTGCCGCAGGTATTGGCGGGGTACCCAGGGGCTCTGGGGGAGTTTCCTCAACAACTTCCGGTTCCTCAACAGGCGAAGTTTCAGTGACGATGAATTCTAAGGGTGGTTGTTCTGTAGAGACCGTTTCCACTGGAGGTAACCAGCGCAACCCGAACAAAGCTCCTGCATGGAGGGCGACAGAGCCTGTCAACCCATAGGTCAACCATTTTTTCAGGATTTCCTGTTCATTTTGCCGCTCTTGCTGACAAAAGTCAGACATACTCATGGGGGCTTTCCTTCTACTGGTTGCAAAATTACGCTAAAGTAGCCTCTACCTTATCATTAATAAGAATTAATATCAATAAAAAAAGCCCATTTTAAGCAGTCCATTGGATTTTGAGCGATTGAGTGATATTTTCCTTATTGTCAAAGACTGATTGAATCATAGAGTTTTAAGGTTCTCTCAGGCATTAGTTGGCTGATTGATCATTATTTAAAAAACTACTTTTGAGCTATTTTTAAGTTTTTTCAATAATTTTTCAATAAAATTAGGCATGTCTAGCTTTTTCGGATGAAAGGGGAGTTGCATAAATTTATCCCAAAGGGGCGATAAATAAAGTAAGGTCACATCAGAAGTACGGTGCATGGCATCCCAAGAACTGAATCAACTACGGCAACAACTCGGTCAAATACCGCCCCAAAGTCCAGAACGGCGGCGCACTCTGCGGCAAATGGGCATACAAATCCAACAATCCAAGGGGGGCCTCAACCACAAATTAACCCTGTGGATTGACCAGGCCAAAGCCATTGAAGAAGATCTGCTGCCGCCCATATTGAAAACGCTTTGCCAGCGGGAACTCCTTGCCCAGGCGATCGCCTTAATTGAACAATCCGGTAAACTCTGGCAGAACTACAATCCCCTGGATGAAGATGCTTACCGGGAGGCCTACCTGAAGACCTTGGAATATTTCTATCGCCATTACCAAGATTATGACCCTAGCCAAGCCCAGGTCACTACATGGCTCAATTTTCGCCTCAAAAATGAATTCAAAACCCAGCAGACCAAACAATACCACCGGCAACAACGGCAGGCGAATGCCCAAAGCGATGCTGGAGAAGACCTCGATTTGTTCAATCTTCTAGAATCCCCCAGCGATGGAGAGGCCGCCCGACAGATGAAAACGGGCATTGAAACCTGGATTGCCACAGATCCAGAGCTGCCAACGGTAACAATTAAGAATAAACCCGCTCTGAGCGCCCAGTGGTTACTCCAAGCTAGATTTATCGAGGAACAAGAATGGGGTCAACTGGCGAAAAAATGTGGGGTGACTGTCGCCACTCTTAGTAGTTTTTATGAGCGGCAATGTCGGGGCCGCTTAATTACCTTTATTGAAGCCAACTATGATTTTATTCCCCCCGATAGCCCGATCAACCCCTGCGAACATCTACGGGGTCTCCTGAAGGATAAGGCCCTGCAAAAACAGCACTTCGAGGAAAAATTCAACCATTGGCTGGCCACTGACCCACATCTCCAAACTCTAACCCTACGGCAAAAACCCAGTATCACCGCGCCACATTTTCTCAAGACGACCCTAGCAATCCTCCAAAAACCTCGACAGGGATTAACCCAGGTGGCCGCAATCCTAGAGGTTGATCCCAAATACCTAGAACGGTTCTATGAGTTTCACCTTCTGCCCTTCATTCAAGCCTTTGTGCATAAAATCCGACGGGAAGGCAGATAGATGGGTAAATACTTTAATTCCCAAAAACTTCTATGTCCTTCTTCGCGCTACAGATAAAGTTAAAGCCAATGAACCCAAACTCCCACCAACAACCCACCATTCCCCTCACCGCCCCAGACCGGCAGTGGGTGAAAAATATTGCGATTCAATCTGGTTGTGAAGGCGAGAAACTAAAGACGTTAATTAAAAATCTGTTGGCAGTGCGGGCGATCGCCCATTGGTTAGATATCTATGGCATTCCCTACGCCTGGGAAAAAAGCTATTGCAGTCAGCCCTTAATGCACCTCAATGAAAATTGTGCAGACTTATATTTGGCTGGGTTGGGCCGCCTGGAATGTCGTGCCACAACAAGCAATCAGCGCACAGTTGCAGTGGAGCCGGAAGCCTGGACAGACCGACTGGGCTATGTGGTAGTTCAGTTGCAGGATGATCTCCAAGATAGTCAACTGCTCGGCTTTGTTGAAACAGTGAGGGATGGGGTGATTTTCAGAGATCAGTTGCAACCGATAGAAGGCTTATTTGGGGTATTCGCTGCGGTGGAACTGCAAAATGCCCCTGTGAATTCCCTTAATCAAGTGGCGGAAACGATCCAAGCCTGGCTGAGTCGTGCCCTAGATAATGCCTGGCAGGTGGGAGACTTTTATTTTGGCCAGCCCAGCTTTGCGCCAGTGCGCAGTCAGACCACAGTACGCAAGGTGATCGCCCAACTCCAGAACACCAGCAATGAAGCCAGTAAACAGCGGCTCATGATTACCCTGGGAGAATTAGCCCAGACAGAGACGAAAGGCGAGGCGATCGCCACTTTGGTGAATATTTTGCGGCAGAGTACCCAGGAGGATACCCGCTGGTTAGCGGCCAGTACCCTCGCCCGTCTAGACCCCAAGCATCCCCAGGCGGCCCATCGACTGCGGAAAACCCTTGCTGCTAGTCTCAGTCTTTTGGACAATCCCCTTGAATTGAACATTGCCCTGATGCCCAGCATCAACCAAGAGATCGACGCGATTATTGAGGTGGGTTGTGCCAATAGCCAACAGCAGCTCCCTAATGGTTTGCAGTTGAGTCTCTGGTCGGCAGAAAATGAATTAATCGACGAAATCAGCGTCACTGCTAGCCAAGGGACACCAAAAAATTATTTAAAAATGACCCTAGAGATCGAACCGGGCACAGATTTTCGGGTGCAACTGAGCCTAGGCGCACAGCAGGTGAGTGAACTGATTCATCTCTAATATCTGCATCCGACTCAAGGAACTATGGCACAGCGATTGATCATCCTAAAAATAATTACGGGCAGTTTTAAGGCGGGTTTTACTGTTGCCCTCGATGTGGAACAGCACCACCAAGGCCAGATTCAGACTTGTCTAAAGGATTACTATGGCCATTTACCGCCCCTACCGGAAAATCTCAACCTCGAACAGCACTATCATGCTTGGCTAGAAACCATCCGCACCGCCCCCAGTGACCAAGCCCAGACCCACCGGGGTATTAAGGTCAAAAGCAAACAGGCGATCGCCAAACGTTATGAAGCCCCCCGCAACCAAAGCCGCCAAGCCCTACAAGCAACGATGGCGCAATGGCTAACGACATCAGACCCCAGGTGGCATGACCTCGAAAAACAAATCCTGCAATGGTGCCAACCAGAGCAGTGGCAAACCTGTCTGGTGATACAAATTTCCCAAGCCCTCTACCAAGATAATCCGGCTACCGCTGATCTCCTGGGTAAACTGCCCTGGCGCGAATGGCCCCTCCTGCAAACGCAACATATTTCCCTGGCACTTAATACCCGTCAATACGGCGAAGCTCCGTTAAACCTTGCACCCAAAACCGCTCGCCGCCAATATATCCCCTGGTACCGGGCTTTTTTCCCAAGAACACGGATTCTCCATTTAATCGGTGATAGTGGTGGCCTGGATCTCAAACCCGATCAACGGGTACTGGCCCAGCTCAAGGATGCTGAGATTGTCACCCTCCAATCTCCCAGCTATGGGGAACTCAGCCGTCGCCTCCGGGATCCCCGTGGTTTTGACCTGCTCATTTACTCGGGCCATAGTGAAGCTTGCTATGACGAAGATTTAGCAGCGATGCTCCTCAGTGAAGCAGATGGGGTGACGATCCAAGATTTACAACGCTCTTTCCAAAAGGCGATCGCCAATGGTCTCCAATTTGCCCTGTTTAATTCCTGTGCCAGTAGCCAACTCGCGGAAACCCTCCTCAACTATGGCCTGAAGACGATTATTTCGATGCAGGCGGAAATCCCTGATCCCGTCGCCCACCACTTCATCGAACGCTTCTTTGTTCACTATGCCCAGGGAAAACTCCCCCTCTTTCGAGCCCTGGGGGAAACCCTGATAGATCTCGAAGAATACGACCAAGATTATCCGGGGGTGGCCTGGTTGCCCCTGATGCACCACAATCCCAGCACGGTGCCGCCCCGCTGGACAAGTCTACGCAGTAAACCCCGTTCCATCCGTCGTCAGGGTCTGGTGGGTATCGGGGCGATCGCCGTCACCCTAGCCCTCCGTTCCCTCGGTTTATTGCAGCCCCTAGACCTAAAATTATTTGATCTATTTCTGCGGAGTCAGCCCTTCCCCAAGCCAGAGACAGAACGGGTCGTGGTCGTCACCATTGATCCCGATGATCTCGATATTCTGCGACAAAATGGCCTCCAGGTAGAGACAGGCGATGATGTCATTGCCGATGCAGCCTTGGCGGATGTATTAGAAAAAATTCAAGCCTATGAACCCCGCTGGTTGGGTTTGGATATCATCCGGGATCTGCCCATTGCCGATGCTGGTACAGCCCAATTGCAGGCACTTCTACAGTCCAGTGAGCAGCTTTTTGTTACCTGTGGTTTTCCCGATGAAACGGGTAATGAACAGTTGCCGCCCCCAGGTATTGATCCGGCTTACCTGAGTTTTAATAACTTTCCCATCGATCCCGACCGGGTCATTCGCCGCCAACTGCTCTACCTCGATCCCCTAGAGAACTCAACCTGTAATGCGTCCCAATCCCTTGCTTTTTCCCTGGCACTGAACTATCTGAGCGATGCAGGGATTGTGCCTATGGACAGAGCCAGCCTCACTTGGAATGATGCTGTTTTTCCGGCCCTGGCTGAAACCCCTGGCAGCTATCTCAATCAGCGGCGCTTGGGTGGGGGCTATCAAATCCTCTTTCGACCGCAACCGCGTGGCTACTTACGGGAAATTAGCATCACCACCCTCTACGCGGACAGTGATCAACGGCTCAACCTCAAGGATAAGGTGGTACTTCTGGGCTACCGTCACAAGGATCTCCACCGCACGGCCTTTGGCCCAGAGATTCCAGGGGTGGTGATCCAAGGGCAAATGGTGCAGCAGTTTTTGGATGGGGTACTAGAAAATCAGCCTCAGCTTTGGGTTTTAGCGCCCTGGGGGGAAATGCTTTGGTTAGTGGCCTGGGGAGTCATACCCAGTTTTGGGATCGGTCTATTGTTAATCTTTGGGCAATCCCAAGGGAAAGGGTATGGCCTATTGTTGGGGTGTGGCATCGTTGGAAGTGGCTTTGCTTGGTTTGTGTTGAAAACCTGGGGGCTATGGTTGCCTTTGGGATCTCCCTTAGTGCTGTTATTGGCATTATTTGGGGGTACGATAATAGCAGCAAGAACGAGAGAATCATAAACTTTTGTTACATAGTCTAGGAATTTGCTAGTAGATGACCCAAGAGCCCCGAAATATGATTTTTATGACTATTTTATCTCGTCTTGCGCTGTGGACGGGCTTAATCTTGTCTCAGGGTCAAACGTTAGCGGCTCAACCAGCGACAGAGACAACCCAAGGTGCTTCGAAGCCGAAGAAGGAAAAACCGATTCGGTGGCAACCGCCGGCTGATGTGGGGAGTTCGGGACGGCGCACGGGTAATCCACCGCCCACGGTGCAGGGGGGCTCCCGGAATGGTTGTGTCTATGAGGGAGATTTACCGTTAACGGCGTTGATTCCCAGTAGTTATGAGGGCAGGGTCGGGGTAGAGGCTCCGGTGCTCCAGGTTTATTTTCCCTACAGTGGTGAGCAGCAAGTGAGGCTTACGGTTCAGACCTATACGGGAACGGAACTTTTAGAAGTTTATCAAGGGCAGTTTTTGTTAAAGGATGCGATGGGTTTTGTTGGGTTGCCGTTACCGTCTCAGTTAGCCTTAGAAAAAGATCTGGTCTATCGCTGGCGATTTTCGGTGCTCTGCGAGGGCAAAATTGGCGATTATGTAGAGGGGAATTTTAGCCTGGAACCAAGGGAGCTTGAGCCGGAGTTGGTCGCGGAGTTGGCGGAAGCTTCAGCACTAGAAAAGGCGGAAATTTATCTAGAACAGGGTTGGTGGTATGACGCAATAACGGTTTTGTCTGGGCTACGGACTGATTCCCAGGGGACGCAGTTATGGGCGGAATTGCTCACAGTGGAAGGGTTGATGGGTTTTGTTTTAGTTCAGGAGTAGTTGAGTGATGAGTTCATTTTGGTTGAAGTCTTTGAGGGGGTTGATGGTTCTAGGGATGACGTTACAGCCAGTAGAGTTAATGGCTCAGGAGGAACCGGAGTTTTTATTAAATGTGCAGAAGGAGCTAACAGCAAAGGATTCCATGTTAGAGGATGGTAGTTTCTTGGATTCATATTCTTTTGATATGAAAGAAGGTCAAAATATAATTATTCAACTAGAAAGTGAGTATTTTAATCCTTACTGGACGATTTTTAATAATGAAGGCGAGAAAGTCCTTGAGCAAAACGATTTAATTAGCTTTCCAGACATGGGCTATTTTTTAGGAGGTTTAGCTCCCGGAGCTTATTTATTAAAAATAACTGCGGCAGACAACTCAATAGTAAATGGGTACTCTGTACGCATCAAAGAAGCAACAGAAATAGATAAGCAAAAAAATCAAGCTAGAATTCTTAATAGACTGGGGTTGGCATATAATAATATAGGGGAAAAAGAACTAGCACTTAATTCTTTTCAAGAAGCTCTCGCAATCAATAGAGCAATTGAAGATTTAAAAAGTGAATCCGATAATCTTAACAATATTGGTTATTTATACATCTCTTTGGGTAAGACTCAAGAAGCACTTGATTATTATCAGCAAGCTTTATCCGTCAGCGAAAAAATCAGTGATATTTCAGGAGTGGTAACGACTCTTGGTAATATTGCTTCAGTTTATAGCTTGCTAGGAGAATATGATAAAGCACTAGCATCTTATATTGAAGTACTTGTTAAACAAAGAGAGATCCAAGATATTTCTGGAGAAGTCACTACATTAAGTAATATTGGATACCTCTATACTTCTATAGGTGAAAATAGAAAAGCATTAGATTATTATTATGAAGCTTTATCTCTTAATAAAAAAATTGGCGATAATATAAGCGAGGGTATAACCCTCAATAATATTGGATCAGCTTACCAATATTTAGGAAAATATGATAGAGCAATAAATTATTTTCAAGAATCTCTTTTAATAAAAAAAGATCATAATGGAGAGGCAACAAGCTTAAATAATATCGGATCAGTTTATGAAATTTTAGGAGAGAATCAACAATCACTTGATTATTATCAACAGGCCTTGTTAATTATTAGAAAAACTGGTTATCGATTTGGAGAAGCTGGGAGCTTAAATAATATCGGATCAGTTTATAGCTCATTGGGAGAGTACGAAAAAGCATTAGATTATTATTTGCAAGCTCTATTAGTTAGTCGAGAAATTGGCAGTCAGTCAACTGAAGCTACAAGCTTGAACAATCTTGGTTTATATCATTATATATTGAATGATAAGGAAAAGATATTAAGCTACTATCAGGAAGCATTAAAAATCAACCGAGCAATAAATAATAAATTGGGCGAGGCAACAGTCTTAAACAACCTTGGATTATATTATACTTCATTACAGAATTATGAAAAAGCATTTGATTATTATCAACAAGCTCTCTCTCTTAGCAATTCCATTATGTATAATCTCGGGGAAGCATCCTCTCTAAATAATTTTGCGTATCTTTTTTTTGAAAAAGGAGATTATCAAAAAGCTAATCAATACTTTTATCGGTCTCTTGAACTAAAAGAGTTAATCAACAATAAAGATTTAGATGATGTTCTCAAAATATCTTTTTTAGATACTTATCGAAATACATATAAAAGTTTACAAAAAAGTTTAATTACAGAAAATAAACAAACAGAAGCCTTAGAAATTGCTGAACGAGGCCGTGCTCGCGCCTTGGTAGAACTCCTCAACAAGCGCTTTTCCGGTAGTGCCGAATTTATCCCCATGGCTAAACCCACAATCGCCGAACTCAAGGCGATCGCCAAAGACCACGACAGCACCCTCGTTACCTATTCCCTCATCCCCAGCGAAACCGCCCCTCGACAATTTGAAAACACAGAACTCTATATCTACGTCATTACCCCCCAGGGAGATGTAGAATTCCGCGCCGTTGACCTCACCCAAAGGCCAAACTTCTCAGAGGCGATCGCCGCTGCCCGTAAAACCGTTAGTACTCCACCCCCAGAACGAGGCGATCGCAGTGGCGCAGGGCATACAAGCAGCTATCAATTTACTGATTTCCAAGTAGGCGATTACGTCAAACTCCAAGGCGAATTTCCCACCGACGAACCCTGGCAGATTATTGCCCTCAACCCCAACAGCCAAACCCTCACCCTCGACCAAACCCAACGGGAAACCCCCCTCGAAAACGTCAGCCCCAACCGCATTGCCACAAAAACCGATACCTCTCTCCAGCAACTCCACCAAATCCTGATCGATCCCATCGCCGACCTCTTACCCAGCAATCCCGATGATGATGTAATCTTTATGCCCCAAGACGCCCTCTTTGGGATTCCCTTCCCCGCCCTCCAGGATGCCAATGGTGAATATCTCATTGAAAAACACACCATCCTCACCTCCCCCTCGATCCAAGTCCTTAGTCAAACTGCCGCCCAAAACAAACGCCTCAATAGCCAACCCAAACCAAGTAATCGAGCCCTAGTAGTGGGTAATCCCTTCCCCTACCCGAAAAACCTCAATTCCCTCGAAAACGCCGTCACCGAAGCCCAGAATATTGGTGAACTCCTAGGCGTTAAACCCCTCCTGGGCAAAGCCGCCACCGAAGCAAAGGTTTTAGAACAAATGTCCCAGGCGGACATCTTGCACTTCGCCACCCACGCCAGCTTCGACGACCAAAATGGTATCCGTAGCGCCATCTACCTCACTGCTGAACCCAATGCCCCTGACGATGACCTCTTTGAAACCCCAGGCCGGATCACCGCCGAGGAAATCTTCAACCAATTTGAAAACAATCCCCTCAATGCCAGATTAGCCGTCCTCAGTGCCTGCGATACCGGCCAAGGAGAAATTACAGGGGATGGGGTGATTGGCCTATCCCGCTCCCTGATTGCCGCTGGGGTGCCCAGCGTGCTTGTCTCCCTCTGGAGTGTGGATGATGCCTCTACGAGCGAACTGATGACAGAGTTCTATCGCCAATGGCAAAACAACAATGTAGACAAAGCCACAGCCCTCCGCAATGCGATGCTCCAAACCAAGGCAGAATACCCAGAACCCTACTACTGGAGTGCCTTTACCCTCATTGGTGAGGCCGAATAATCGGCAGTAAACCGAAAAAATTCGCCACAATGAAAATATTTAGTCCTTTAGCCTCCATCAACCATGACTGCTGCCGAAAAACTCCACCAACTGATCCAAACCTTACCGGAAGACCAGATTAACGAAGTGCTCCACTTCGCCGAATTTCTCCAGCAGAAACAACAGCAATCAGCTTCCGCAAACGTTATTCCCCCTGGGACTCTGACAGGATTGCGGGGCATTGTAAAACATCGTGAGTCAACTTGATGGTGTCGTTACGCGAGATCGCAAAAATTTTACAGATAGCCAGATGCCAATTTACTCTCCGACGGACATCCTTCGTCAGATCTAGGATATGTGATGAAAATTTTTCATAAATTAGCCAAAATCCCCCAGCCTCTGAAGTGGAGCATCAGCATTGTTTTTCTGTTCACAGTCCTGATTACCAGACATCATGCGCCGGCTCGACCAGCCTACAACAGCGAAAAAATCTATGGTCTCTGGCTGACTGATGTGAGTGTTCTGGCCTTCACCTATACGAGCTTCCTCGACGAAGTGCTCCATGGCATGGCTGGTTCTGGCTATGACCGGGTTTATTTCAGTGTCTATGGTTATCGGGGGCAGCTCTATCCCAACAAAGAACGCCCCGATCGAATCCCAGAATTACCCTTTTTCCGGCCCCTCCAGTCCATGGCCAAAGAATCCCGCCGCCAAGGTCTAAAGCCCTTTGCCTGGTTTGAATTTGGCTTGATGCTCCCTGCGGATGATGCTCTGGCAAAGAAACATCCTGACTGGTTATTGAAACTCCCTGACGGCACCACAGCAATCGAAAATACAGGAATTCAAACTGTCTGGCTAGATCCAGCTCACCCGGAAGTTCAGGCCTATATCCTGAGTCACATGAATGAGATCCTCAAGGCAAAAGATTTAGCTGGCATTCAGCTCGATGACCACTGGGCCATTCCCCGCGAATTTGGCGAGCATCGTGCTGCCCTTACTGCCCTTACTCAAAAAGTTCATGACCACATCAAAGCCAAAAATCCTGAATTGATTCTGAGCTTATCCCCCAATGCCTACGACTTTTCCAGAGAAAAATATAATCAGGACTGGCTCCCCTGGGTACAACAGGGCCTTGTTGATGAAGTAGTGATCCAAGTTTACCGGCCTACCCCCGAAGCTGTTGCCCAGACTATTAAAACCTCTGGCATTGAGACCGCCGCCCAATATGTACCCGTGGGGATTGGTCTTTATACCGGCTATCGCCAGGGACAACCCTTTACCCCTGACGCCATTGACCAGCAAATCGAGGTGGTGGAACAAAAAGATTTTGGCTACGCTCTCTTTTCCTGGGAATATCTAGCCCTACGGTATTTATTCAGTGCCATACCAAAGTAAAACAACCCAGCAATTTATTGGTGGCATTTAAAATAGACTTATGAACCCCATAAGCCATCGATTGTTTCGATTAGTTTGCTTTTTTGGCTGTCTATGTGTTTTAACGAGTTGCCGAAGTAGATTGCCCCAGGAAAACGCATACCCAAATTCAAAGCTCCCGGAAGCAACGGAAGCATCTTCTAAGGAAATTGTTAGGGGCCAAGCCGATTGGCAGACTCGTCTGATGAAAATGGGCGCGAAAGCAGAAGATATTTACTATGTCAAATTCTATAAGGATGCGGCTGGTCGAATGCATGGCAAAGTGACCAGAGATTATGGAGGAAGTGAAGTCGTTTTTGAACTAGGACTCATTTCCTGGGCACCGGAAACGGTACAGCTGGCTAGGCAAACTAAACAGCAATTTGGTGATGTGATGGGGGCTCACTTTAATATCCATGGTCTACAGAAAAGAACATCCCTAGGGATTCAGAATTTTATGCAGATCCACCGTGGCTTTGCGCTCCATGCCCCCATCTGGGGTGAAGGTTCTCTGCAACATAATGGCTTCATTGATCCCAATGGCCATGGCTGCGTTCGGGTTACGGAGCATCAACGTCTGTATGATTTGGCAAAAAGCTTAGAGGGCTATCTAGCCCATGGCCAGGGTTTACCCATTTTGGTGGATTACTCTGTGTTTATCGACACTGATGCGGTTGTACCTTCAATGGTTCAATCCTTCTTACCCAGTAACTTGCCAACTTGGTGTGCAGTTAATGTTTCGGCAGAAGGAGGTTTAGGTCGTGTTCGAGCGGAACCATCTACCGACTCTGTGATTATTCAAGAATTGACTCACGATGCAAAAGTACGGGTTGAGAGAAAGGTTATGGGTGAGAACATTAATAATTCAACGGACTGGTATTTTGTCACCTTCACCCTTGGTGGCCCCCAGGAAGGTTATATTCATGCTTCACTGCTTGATTGCACGCGATAGTGGGGATAGTAGGGCGATTTTTTCAACAGTATGTGATTTATGAGATTGGGTAAGAGTCAACTGGGCTGAAGCCCTAACAATCTGCCTGTATTCGGGTCTTTGAGTTGTCCTTTGTGGAAACGCTGAAACGAATCCCGCAGCAAGCGTACATCGTCCAGACAGTAGCGCACCACACCTTCATATTCACCCTGTTGCCAGCGCAGTGGTGCTAAGGCTCCATCACCGATCTTGCCCTGACCAAAATTGGCGATCGCCAATCGATCTAGTTTGTAGGAATAATCTTTGGGTTGATTCCGCCAATCACTTGAGCCAAACACCTGACGACGAATCAGTTGCAGCAGGTCAAACCGCGATTGAAATTCTGGAAAACCATTCACTCGAAGTAATGGATCATCAAAACTACGCGAATTAAATCCCACCGCCTGATCTGCGTACTCCCGAAATAAGGCGATCGCCTGTTCATTTGCGGCCTTATTTTTTACCTGCGGCTGCCGCTGCCAATCCAACGTAAACCAATCAAACCGATCCAAATCTGAGACATAAAACCCGCAAACCGCAATCCCCATATTCGCCTTATCATCCCAACGGTGGACATTCTGAAATGGCATATAAGCTCGGTTTGGGTTAATGGTGGCAATAATTTCTAAGTCAAAAAAAAGCATGGTGAATCAATTCCAAAAGCAAAATAAAAAAAGGCGATCTACCTCGGTAAACCGCCCAGTGACAAATCCCTAGGCGTAGCTCGGGCGACTAAAAAGACTGCGGACCTTATTCCAGCCCCAGTTAAAGTAACTCACCAAACAATCTTTCGCAACTTTGACCGTTTGTTTCACACCATTGACCACCTGCTGCACCGTTTGAACCGCAGCGGTACCGGCCTGTTTTGTCGTCTGGTGTACGCTGTGGGCCACCTGTTGTACTGCTTGAGCCGTAGCTGTTCCTACCTGCTTAGCTCCTTCCCAGATACGACTGGCTACCTTTTCCACCAACTGCCAGAGTTGACCGAGGATGTAGTGAATCGCGTCTACTAATTTTTCAATCTTCACAACCACCCAATGAATTAACTTGCTAAACGGGGGAAATGTTTTTCGAGATGCACCACAAACTTTTTGATATGTTTCATGGCCAGCTTGCAGAGGGAAACAAGACCATAGGCGATTAATAGTTCCCGAATCCCCGGAATGAGAGACAATAGCAAACCCACAATAAAAGCACTACCCACCTGATCAGCGTCTCCTGCTTGGATTAGGGGCACAATGCAATCCCGAACTAATTTTTCCCGTTGACTATGACTGCGAATCAGTTCTTCCCGGTGATGGACAATGTAGCGGAACAGGGCGATAATCCGGGGGCCATAGGTGCGCATGATGGCATAGGTACAAGCCAGTCCTAAACTTTGGGCGAGACTTTCCATCCCTGTATAAATTGACTCCGCCAGACCATCATAATTATTGCTAATCGCCAAATCATTACTGGCTGCCAGATCCGGGGTGAAGTTTTGAGAGCCCTGCTCCGGCGCTAAATTGCTTGGTAAATCATCGGTATATTGATTTTCGATCTGCATCGCATAATCATTCGTTTCCTGGATAATCTGCTCTGCTTCTGCGTTGGAAATTGGATTCTCTTGACGAGCCTGGTTTGGGTAACCATAGTCACCGCCACTTACTTCTAAAACAATATTGTCGGGATCCCCAGATAGCTCTGGATGGGTGTGCTTACTCTGAATATGGCTAATCTGAACGGCAATTTCATCACCATAATCCTTGAGAAAGTCCATAATTTCATTGGGACTATCCTTCAGATGATCCGAAATTTCGTCGAAGAGTTCTTGGGGGGTTAACCCCTCATGGTTTGCAGCCCGTTGGGCAATGTAGTCTTGAATATATTTGGGTTGATTCGCGAGGTCTGTGTAGTCTAATGTCGCAGTCTGCATTGTTTTCTAAAGGTATAAGTGATCAAAATTACTTAGAAAGTTAAGGAGAAACGGTTAAGCCATAATCTGCAGCAATTTGCGGTATTTCAGATCAATGTCTGCAGTTAGTAGCTCACCGACAGGTGTTTTATAAGTTTGGGCTTTTGGAGTAGCAAGGATTTGGAACCATTGGATCACCTTCTCCTGCTTGCCATAGATATTTTTGTTCCATTTCCAGCCGATTTTGAGTTGAGTCCCGTGGGGAAAGTTACGCAGGGTAGCTCCTTTTTGCTTAAAGGCGACATAGGTATTTCCGGCTTGGTCGGTGATGGTGTAGTTACAGCGGTAGGCATCGCGGAAACTGCGGCCAGAGGAATGTTTGCTGCTGGCAATAGTGATATGGGAATAGTTGAGAGGCATGGGCTTAAGGCCGTGAGAAATTTGTGAACGAGGTGGAAAACTTCACTGTTGCAATCCAACTTTTGATTAGCTATCGAGGGTTCGAGAAAAAGTTATGCAGATTTGCAGAAAATTTTTTGCTGGCTTAAAAAAGAAATTCCCAGCTATCGAGGAGACCATTGTCGTTAAAGTCTCCGTCCCAGGCATCGGAGAGGTTATCCTGCTGGGCGGCCCAAATTTCATCCTGAGTCACAACCTGATCGCCCCGAGCCGCATTCACATAGGGATCTTCTAGGAAGACATTATTTAGATCGCCGCTGAGGTGCGGATATTGACTTTGGGGATAAATGTGGGAAATATCTTTGTGGCGCATAAATTCTTCAATCGCTTCTGGCCCCTGATTTTTCACGGTGTCCGGTAAAAGAGTGTCATAGGCCAATTCCGGATCAAGGCCGTAGGCTCCAAACCGTTGGGCTAGATATTGCTGTTGTTCCAAAGGAAGACCGTAGTAGTCTAGACTCATTTTTGGCGAGTCCTCCAGTAACGCAAAATTAACCAAATAGCGGCTTCTCCAGCGAGGAAGATCCACACACTCTGGGTGACATAACCCAAGGCGATCGCCCCGGATGTTGCCCCTAGAGCCAAGAGGCGACGGCGGCGTACATCCCGTTGAAATAGTTCCCAGCGATTATCCTCAATCGTGTTTAATCTTTGGTGCTGGGCAAGGCTAGATTCTTGTTGTAAATGATCCATGGTGATGTTCCTCGATTCACAGTTAGTAAACGTATTGGTGGGGCGCGTTATAGGGAATCGCAACGAGATGCTGATTTTGCTGGGGGTTACGCCATAGCTCTACCGGAAGGTTTCTACCCATATCCGTTGGAATCATTCCTAACTGCTGCTTTTCCATCACCCAGTCCGTATCAAAACCAAAACCATTGATTCCGAAAACAGGGGTCGTTGAGCCTTCAACCTTTCCTAAGTGAGCCACATAACCATCGGGAAACTGAATCCCAAAGACTGTGCAAGGCCGATCTGTTTGGGGGTGCCGGATAATCATTAACAGACGCCGCACCGCTTCACCTCGATGCCGTTTCCGATGATAGATATAAGATTCCGGCGTATTGATCCACTCCAATTGATATTCCTTTAGCTGACTATCGCTGAGGCGATTTAACTCTGTGGCCACTCCTCCAGTCATTGCTGAACCGACTGCAGCACCTATAAAATCACCGAATTGTAAACCATCACCAAGGCCAAGGCATAGCCCGGCGATCGCCCCACCAATCCGCCAGAAAGATTGCTCCTGGGCCTTTTTCTGTTGGTAGTGATGAATGATTCTTTGGATCACCTCGTCTTCATTGACAGTCGGATAATTAATTTGAGAAGACAATAGCCCCTGATAGCGGGAGAAAACCCCAGGCGTTTCGTAGAGCGTCATCTCGGACAATACTTGGACAATCGGTTCAATTGCACTCATTTTGTATAAGCCCCATAGTGGGTGAACTATGGACTTATCTCCGTGCCATCAAAAAGTTATGCAACCAGACTCAATATTGTTTTCAAACCCCAGACCTCAGCCTAAAGTTGAATTTATAGCCGACGCTAGAGCAAAATGAGTAAAAGTGTATGGGCTCAGCTCACAAAACAGAGCAAATAGTACACTCAGCATCAAAGCGTAGACAAAAAAAATATTCATGCTGTCCCAAGGGCAGTTAGCTTCATTGACGCACTCCTCTGCCTAAAGACGAGAGGATTCTGGGTTCAAGCAGCAATCGCAGGTTTGCCCCGTCTTACATTGCCTAGCCCACCGAACAACGCCCTGCCCGGTTTTGAACTCTCGATTCTCCCAGCTTTAGCTCCTAGACGGGAAGCCCCACGCTGTAATCTTTGATTCAGCGTCGGGAGCATGTCACAAAGACGACCTTTGCTGCACTTAGTCTAGGTCTGGAGGAAGGGGACGCACAAGCTGCAATCCCAATGCCTTTAGGCCCAGTTTTTCAAACCAAGGTATCGCTAGGCCCCAACGCATTTTCGTGAGGAAAAATAGTTCAAATAGGGTTTTACTCCAACTTACCCACCGTCCTTCGAGGGCGACGCAGCGGCGACGTTTGACCATGTCTGGCTCTCGCTGTACCGGATCCGCGATGAAAATAATGCCGCGATCGCCAAAATCACTCATGCAAATTGCGGCGAGAGTTGGCGTTACCGGAACGCCCAAATTAGGGTTAAACTGGCGGGCAATATTGTGGGCGGCGGCCATCCCCATCGCTTCTGTCATCTGTCCTGTTTTTGGTAAACCTGTGGGGATCGGCGTGGCTTCATGGGGCGTTAGTTCGACGATTACCCCAGCCGCATAAACAGAATCAAACTCTGGATGTTGATAGGTAGGCAAGACAGGAATAAACCCCTGGGAATTGGCGATCGCCGGACAGTTCCGCAAAAAAGTCGGCCCCTGGAACGACGGCAAAACCATACTGTAGGCAAACGGTAGCTGTTCCCCATCCGCCAAACAAATCACATCCGGTTTAATGGCAATAATCTCTGCATTGGCGCAGGTGGCAATATCCTGTTGCTGTAAAACCTTCTCCACCAACTCCCGCGAGTGGGCCATACCCCCAATCCCCAAATGACCAACGTAGGGTTCTGAAGTGACTAACGTAATCGGTACCTGATCCCGCAAGCCCAAGCGCCGTAACTGCCAATCTGCCAACAGCGCAAACTCATAGGCCGGGCCAAAACAACTCGCCCCCGGTGCTGCCCCCACGACCAAAGGGCCTGGATTCTGGATGAATTTTTCCCAAGCTTCGTGGGCAAGCAGTGCATGGTGAGGGTTACAAACCGACTGGGTAAAACCTGTTTCAGGGCCGAGACCTGGTAAAGCATCAAGATCTAAAGCGGCTCCCGGTGCAATTACCACATAGTCGTAGTCAATTCGTTTTGTTTCTGGCCCCACCGAGACATATTTTTCCTGGGGATTGATCTGCTGTACAGATCCTTGTATCCAATGCAGACCATGGCGATGGGCCAACTCTGGCAAGGGCAATTGCACCTGATCCAATCTTTTCAGGCCCAGGGCTACCCAGGGCAGGGAAGGAATAAAGGTGAAGTAGGGCGTATCAGAAATGAGGGTAACGGTGTGGTCAGTGGCCAACAATTGCCTCAATTCATAGGCCGTCGGGAGACCACCAATGCCAGCGCCGATTACAACAATATGAGCCATTCAATTTAAGCGTGTGCGGTGAGTTTAGCGAGGACAGGTCGGGTTGAAACTAGATGTTTGTCCAAGCCTAATTTACGGGGGGCAATGCCCAGGGCCAAGCCAATGAGTTCGGTAATGTACAAAATGGGTAGCTTGTAATTTACATTGTAGGCTCTCTCAATGTCCGGTTGACGGAGTTCTAAGTTTGTTGAACACAATGGACAAGCGAGAACAAGGCAATCTGCACCAAGTGATTGGGCTTCATCCAAAATATTTTTGGTTAACCGGTAGGCTGTTTCTGGCTGAGGCACTAAAATCGGGCCGCCGCAGCATTTTGTTTTCGCCCGGAAATCGAGCACCTCTGCGCCACAGGTCTGGGCAAGGCGATCCATGGCCATCGGGTTCACGGGAGAGTCCCAACCGGTCAAATCTTCGGGGCGGGTTAAGAGGCAGCCGTAGTAACAGGCCACCTTGAGACCAGTGAGGGGGCGTTTAATGGCCGGGGTAAGATCCACATCGTTGGCAAGGACATCGACGACACTCCGCACCTTGATCGGTTGGGTCGGAATATCGAGGCCCATCTGCTGGAGAATCGGTTCAATTTGTTCCCGTTCTTCGGGTTCAGCGAGGGCGCGGGCCGCTTTGGCAGATTTGTTATAACAACCAGCACAGGAAGCAAGTAAATCCTGTTGTTGCTGCTGGGCGAGGACGACGTTACGGGCGGCGAGGGCCATGCCCACTTGACGGTTTACGCCACCGGCGACGGAACCACCGCAGCAGGACCAGTCTTTGAGTTCTTCGAGGTCAATGCCGAGGGCCTTGAGGACGACTTTGGTGGAGAGGTCAAATTCTTTGGCAGAGGTATGAAGGCTACAGCCAGGATAGTAGGAAAATTTCATGGTGTTTACGTTTTTGATGGTTCTGGGGCTTGGGTTCTGGCCTGGGCGATCGCCTTTTGGAAGGCACAGGGATGTTTCACCTGGGCAGGGAAGGGAGACAGTTTGCCTTTGAGGGCCAGTTGGATTCCTAGGGGGGCCTGGTCAACCATCGCCTGGAGGCCACCATAGGCATACATTAGTTCTGGTTCAAAGAGGATGCCTCGTTTTTGGATTTGTTCGACAAAAATTTGGTTAAAGTGGGTGGAGTCGTTTTCAATGCCAGCACGAATGGCGATCGCCTTGACCGCTTCGATCACATCACTGGGGCGAACACCGCGAGGACAGCGGGACGTGCAGGTATGGCAGGAGGTACAGAGCCAGAGGGTATTACTTTGCATTACCTTTTCCCATTCTCCCCGTTGCACCATTAGCACTAAACTGCGGGGCGGGAGATCCATCTGGGCGGCATTGGGACAGCCCCCAGTACAAGTACCGCATTGCATGCATGCATTAATCAGTGCGGCTTTACCCCCCTCGGCGGCCACCTGCCGTTGCAATTGACTATTCATGCGATCGCCATCCACTTGCCGATCCTTTTTGATGCCAAAAAAACATTTTTTCTTTTTTGCTATGACCATCGTCTTTTATTTAGCTAATGCTGATGTTTAACGGGCAGAAAGGCTAGCTTCCGCAGATTGAGAATGGGGGATAGCGGCCTGCTGGGCTAAAAAGCCAAGGATTTCGGCGGCGGCAGATCGACCATCGGTGATCGATTCAACAATCGCCTTCGGCCCTGTCGCAGTACCGGCGAGAAAAATTCCCGGTCTGGGGGAAGCATTATTGCTATATTGCTGATTCGCGGTCACATAAAAGCGATCGCAACCGACCTCTAGCCCTGCCACATCCACCAAGTCCGTATTGCCTTCCATCCCGACGAGCAGCACCACCAAATCCACCGTGAGCTTCATCGGTTTGCCGATTAGGGTATCTTCCACCCGCAGATGGAGGGTACTGTCATTATTTTCACTGGCTTCAGAAAGGCGACCGCGAATAAACTGAATGCCATATTTTTCCTGGGAGGTGCGATAGAGTTCTTCGTAACCCCGGCCAAAAACGCGGATATCCATATAGAGGTTATAAACGCTGCAATCGGGGATCAGTTGCTTGATTTCGATGGCGTCTTTGATGCCGTTGGTGCAACAAACCCGTGAACAATAGTTATTGTTGACTTTTTGATCCCGGGAGCCGACACAGTGGATGATGGCGATTTTTTTAGGGACTTTGCCCTGAACTGTGCGTAACCGTTGCTCCTTGAGCATGGCGTCGAGTTCCACCGATGTAATCACGTTGTCGTAAATGCCGTAGCCATATTCTTCTTTAAAAGAAGCATCGAAATGGTGAAATCCGGTACTCACTAAAATGGCATTGGTGGCGATCGCCTCCCCGGTGGAAAGGTGGACTTGGTAGTGGGGAGCTTCCCCAGTAATCCTTTCGACGGTGGTTTCCGTGAGAATCCGTACCCCCCTTAAGTCGGCCCGAAGATTGTCTAAAATGTCTGCCGCATCTGTAAAATCCGGAAAGACCTTAAACCAATTTTTGACGTGACCCCCCAGCTCTGGCGCCTTTTCCACGAGGATTACCTGGAACCCAAACCGTTGGAGTTTGCCTGCTGCCGCCATTCCGGCCACACCGCCCCCAATTATCACAACCGTCTGTTGTTTCATCATCTGTCGCTCTCTCGTTTATGGAATCTTGCTGGATTATCGAAGCGTTTAAAAAAAAGACATCGTTTTAGAAAGGACGCCGCCGTTCCTCAGGGGTTTTTGAGCGGTCGTAGGGAATGCCGATGGCATCTAAGAGGGGTTCAATGGCTACAGCCTTCGCGTTTAAACCACAATCCTTAAAGGGGTCATAACCCAACAGCAACCCCGTCAACTGGGCATAGTCGAGGACACAGACCCCAAAATCTTCTTCGAGCACTTCCCGGATTGTGCCCTGCTCTGCGTCTAAAAAGACGGTGCAACCGGGACAGTTGGTCAGGATTAGTTTGCAATCGGGGTGGGCGGCCTTGAGGCTTTTCATTTTTTTGTACACCGACCCGGCAGTGTAGTCGCGGTTTTCGGGGAAAGCACATTGTCGGAAACCCATGCCACAGCAGTGCCGCCGTTCGGGATAGTCCACAATGTCGGCCCCAAAGGCTTCTAGCAGTCCCACCAACACCTGGGGAAATTCGGCTCCCCCCATGGCTTCTTCGGGAAAAATTTTCGCGTAGTGGCACCCAACGTGATCCGTCGCCTTAATTCCTTTGAGGGTATATTTCAACTTGGCGGCGAGCTTGTGGCGGTTGGCAAAAAATACATCGGAAGCATGGACCACCGAAGGGCGATCGCCAGAGACATGGGGCACCCAGAAGTCGCGACCCGTGGTTTCCTTGAGAGTTTTAGCGGTATATTCCCGCAGGGCTGGTTCTTCCTCCCAGAGTTTGATCACCTCGGTGTAGTTGGCAAAAGAAGTCACACAAAAAGAAAACAGCTTATCAACCCCCAACTCATGGTGCGCCAGGGAAAAATTACGGGCGGCCACCACCATTTGCGTTTCTAAATTAGCCACATCCCCGTGGTATCCAATCGCCCCACAGGAAGTATGCCCCGCGGCTTCATGAAGTTCGATGCCCAAATCGTTCTTTAAAATTTTGTAGGCGATCCCCTCGGTGTAAGGGGCAGCGCTCTGGAGGAAACAACTGCGGAAACAGCCCCATTTTTGCCCATCGGCATCATCGACGGTGGGTACTGCTTTTTGATGTCTTTCCCAAGCTTTAACACGACCAGTAAATTTCATTGGTATTAGTTCCTAAACGCTAAATTCAGTGAAAATCAGTAAAAAGTGAGACTAATCTGCCTCTGGTAGGGGATAGTCGCGACTGTCTCCGGTTTCTAGCCAGGTTTGCCAATATTTCTCGACTTCTGATTTATTGCCTAATTTCTTTTCCATCCCCGCCTCCACTGCATCCATCAAGGCGATCGCCCCGGTTTTTTCGTAGATGGCCCGCAGTTCATCGAGGTCTGCCGTCGGGATTTGCCGGTGGGAACCCGGACTATTTTCTAAATCCATGGGCACACCCCACCATTCCCGCATTTCTGCCATATGTTCGTAGTAGTATTCCCAGTTTTCCCCTAGTTCAGGGAAGTGCTCTGGCGTAATATTTTTCGCCAGCAGAGTGTAGCCCCGGTCGAGCATATTCTGCCCAAAAACCCGCTTGGCGATCAGTTGCTGACGTCCTTTTTCCGATTCCGCAAAATAACCAAGGCGCACCGACAATCGCCGCAGGGCCAAGATCACCGAAGCCGCACTGTTTCCCCGGGGGCAACGGGTTTTGCAAGAAAAACATTGGCCACAGTACCAAATTTGGTCGGATTTTAATAACGCTTCAATGAGTTCATCATCTTCCGATTGCACCGTGTTCATCACTTCCCGGGGGGAATATTCATAGAATTCTGCCGCCGGACAAACCGCTGTACAAACCCCACAATTTAAACAGGCATTCATGCCATGCTCATACAAAATATCTTGTTTAAGCGCCTCAAAAAGCTGACCCATAATGTCCTTCCCGTGAGAATATTTTTCTCGGCTTTTAATTCTTTAATCTCTATTTAGTTATAGTATTGTTTAAAAAAATATGACAATGGGCACAAATACTTAATTAATTTGGGGATCACAAACAAAAACAGCTTAAATAGCTTGTAATTAAGAAAATCAACATTTGTATTGATTTTTTGTGCATTAAAAAATATCTTCTATTTAGGATTTATTTAATCTTTTGCTCAACGCAAGATCAATTTTTTACCCTAGGAAACTATGTTTCTGTCGAGAATCTTTTAGAGAAAAATGAATCGCACGTTTATGGTTGATGTTATCAAGGGCAAAAAGGCGATCGCCCTTGACACCGTTTTTGTGATATAAATTGGGCGATGGTGATGGAGCTCACCGAAACCGCCCAGGATTTTTTTAAATTGCGCCTCGGCTAATGGCTCCTACGCTTCCGACTTGTGGTGAAGCAGTAGGGCTATTTTGATCTGGGCTGCACTGATTTTTTTCGCTACAAGTCACGTTGATTAACCACCCTAATGACAACGTGATCCCATGTTAGAAAGTATTATCTGGATTCTTTTGCTCGGTTTTTTTGGGGGGCAGATCGCCCAACGCCTCAGGATTCCTGCCCTCGTGGGGATGGTGCTCGTCGGCATTGTCCTTGGCCCCCAGGTGGGGAATGTCATCGCCCCAGAAACTTTGGCGATCGCCGCTGATCTCCGGACGATGGCGGTGATGGTGATCTTGATGAAGGCAGGTCTGGGCCTCGACCGGGATAAATTGGCCCAACAGGGTAGTGTGGCCCTCCGCCTCGGTTTTTTACCGGCCGCCTGTGAGGCGATCGCCATTATGTTAATTTCGGTGCAACTTTTCCAATTTGATTGGGCGACGGGGCTGTTGCTGGGGTGTGTACTGGGGGCCGAATCACCGGCAGTGATCGTACCAGGGATGCTGCGGCTGAAGAGTCTCGGCTGGGGTGTCAAAAAGGGAATTCCCGACGCAATTTTGACGGGGAGTGCCCTATCTGATGTGTTGTTGCTATTGGTGTTTAGTCTGCTGCTGGCCTTTCTCACCCAAACCACGGAGACAGGGGTAACGTTAATCGGGGGTTTAGGCCTGAGTCCCTTGCAATTGCTGCCGCTGCAAATTGTGACTCAAATTAGCCTCGGCGTTGTCATCGGTTGGGTGACGGCGCGTCTGCTGGTTTCTTTGTTAGCCCGACAAAACTGGACAGATAATGCGGTGCAAGACGGGTTAATCGCCGCTGGTTTAGCCCTACTCTTGGTCATTGGGGCAGAATATCTACCGATTTTCTCTGGTTATCTGGCGGTGATGGGGACGGGTTTTTTCTTAATTGAGTTGGATGCGCCCCTGGCCCGTCGTCTGCGGGGGAGTTTCGATAGTCTGTGGGCGATCGCCCAGATCATTCTCTTTGTTTTATTAGGGGCCAGCATTCAACTGGGCGTCCTCGGCGATACATTCTGGGTGGGTCTATTGGTCTTGGGAGTGGGTACTTTGGGGGGGCGATCGCTCGGCTGGTATCTCTCGACCCTTGGGAGTAACTGGACTGGGCGAGAGCGGCTTTTTTTGCTGCCTGGCAACTCTGCCAAAGCAACTGTGCAAGCGGCCATTGGGGCAATCCCCCTGAGCCAGGGCGTTGCCGGGGGAGAAATTATCCTCGCTTTATCAGCCCTTTCTATTCTGGTGACGGCGCCCCTCGGTGCCTGGGCAATTCCCACCTTTGCACCCAAACTCCTAGAACGGGGCGACATTGACCCAACCAAAGTTTCCGTGAGTCGCCGCACTGTACTCTTGGCTGCCGTGGATACATCGCCCTTGGCCCAACAGATTTTAATCAAAACCGCCGAATTAGCCCGCCGTAGCGATGCGGAGGTGATTGTTCTCCATGTGATTCGCACCGATAATCCGGCTGCGTTACAACAACTACGACAACAGACCCGCCGTAACCTGGCAGACATTCGTTATCAATTTATTGCGGCCCCTGGGCCAGTCCCAGCAACAATCATCGACATTGCCAACACCCATCAAGTGAGCGAAATTATTATGGGTAAACGTGACCATTATCTGCCGAATAACTTGCTCATCGGTTCGGTATCCCAGGCCATTTTAGAAAAAAGCCCTTTACCTGTGGTGATTATTGAAGCCTAATTAATATCGATCTGATTTTCTTGTTTGAATTCGGCGATCGCCGCTTCCAACTCCGGCAGCGAATCTTGGGTAATCATGAACGTTTTAAATTCCTCGTTTTGGCTGAGGTACTGCCCGTAAGCTGGATCTAAATAGGCGCGGTACTGGTCATCCTCGGCCGTGTAGACCTGGAAAAATGCAAGGGCGATCGCCTCACTATAATCATTCAACAGTTGGGGGCTCGGCAGATTCAACCGGGGAATGCGATCGAGCAAGCTCGTGATCCCCAGATCAAGCCGCGAAATATCCACATGGGCCTGACCCTCCTCTAGGATCAAATATTTTTGCTCACTGCGAATCCACGGAAACGAACGAACCTGCTCAAAAATAAAGGGCGTCGCTGGATCATAACTCCCCGCCACCACCGCAATGGGAATGTCAATTTGACTCAACGCCGCCTCCCCAAAAATACTCGCATTGACCGGATTCGCTGCAATTACCGCCTGGATCCGTTGATCACGAAAATTGTAATCCTCTGGAGAAAGCTGTAGCGCCCGACATTGCAACAACAACGCATTATTAAAAATGCCCCACTCTGCGGCACAATCCTCATTTAACTGCTCAAAATTTGGCGTCGGAAAAGCCCCGGCCACAGCCAAGGCTGTATAGCCCCCATAGGAATGGCCATAGATACCCACATTTTCTAAATCCAGCCGTCCCCCAAACTCGGCCCCATTGCGCCGCTCCAATTCATCCAACGTAAAACTAATATCAAGGGGGCGATTCACAAATTCCTGTAAATCAGACACCTGGCGATGGTAACCCGCCGTAAATTCCTCCAAATAGGCCAAATCACTCCCCGGATGTTGCGGTGCCACCACCACAAATCCATAACTGGCTAAGTGTTGCGCCAAATTACGATGCCTTTCGGGAGCAGAGGCCAGCCCATGGGAAATCAGAATAACGGGCACTTTCTCCCCTAGAGGCTTTTGGGGACGATAGATCTGGGCATAAAATTGGCGATCGCGTGTTTGATCCGTCAACTGCCAAGTCTCCATCTCCACCTCAAATATTCCCATCTTTCTCAAATCAGGCCGCTGGCCATAATCAGCCACAGCTGCAAACTTTGCCTCTTGCTTCGCCAATTGTTCCACTTCATCAATAAACCGTTCTGTTCCCGTTAAAATCGTTGAGACATTTTTCGCGAAACCAAATGCTTTTTCTAAATCAACCTGAACATCAACGCCCAAATTATCAAGCACATTTAATAACGTCAGACCATCTTCCTCAAAGGCAGATTTAATAATTGCTCCCCGCAGCGCATACTTCCCATTACGTCCTCCGCGAATATTCACCACTTGACCAAAAGACTCTAATAATCTTTCTCCTTCATCGGTTTTTAAACTACGAGCCAACAGCACCGGATCAATTTCAACTTTTCGGGTGAGAGCCGTTTGGAGTAATTGGCGTTCTTCTGTTTCGGCTCCCACAATATCCAAATAAAATTTCAGATCGAGAGGCACATTGCCCGTTTCAGCAAAATTTTTGAGAGAATCAACATCTAAAGATTCTATCAGTGGACTGTAGATGAAATAAATTTTTTCAGCTGCCTGAGATGGTGTGCCAAAAGCCACGACGGGAAACAATCCCAAGCCTAGACTGAAAAGCCAAGATGTAATTTTATTTATCTTTTTTCCCACAATCGTTACCTTATTGATGACTAAATCAATTGCCAATTTAAATATCTATATTATTTTAAGATCATATAAATTTTTATGTTTTTTTACCATGCAGAGTTTTTCCCTTAAATTGTCTGGATCAATAGCATGGTCATTTTATGTTTAAGAGGTTGTCTGAGAAATATCAAATGTTGTCAAGTCGCCCCCTCAATCCCCCAATTTAGAGAACTTTTTTATCCAAAACCTAGGCAATTACCCCAAGACTGGAGGGCAAGGGAGACTTTTTAAACAGCCTCTAAAACTAGCAAGCTATAAAAGCATTTCAAGATATTTCAAAATGAATTTAAAATTAGGTTAAACAATCAAAAAAAATCAAAAAATTAGTTTTTCTAAGAGCTTATTTATAACCCCTCTGTCCCCAATCTGGGGAAGGTTTTAAGATGATTAACAGGATCAAAGTCCCCATTTTGCCAGAGCTTTAGTGAGGATATTTAAGGGGCGGATCAAGACATTGACTAACTTTCTAAACAGCCTCTAAGACCAAAGGTATCAAAGGTATTGTAACGTCGCTACTTTGGGCAGATAGTTAATTGTTCCGCTTAGTCAAGATAACGTTCAAATGCAGATTGCTTAACGTGAATAAAACGTGGTGACAGAGGCGGCAAGGCACCATATTCATTAAATGACATATCATATTCCCAATCACGGTTGGGTGCACCATATAGTTGATTACTCCAAGTGCCAGAAACGTGCCTGGGTGTGCCCAAGCTGACAAAAGAGCCACGATATCTGAGTGTTCTACCACCCCAGTTTTCAGAAAAGCGTGGATAATTTTCTAGGCCGCCGTTATAGCCACTTGTCGCCGCAGAGTTGGTAATATCTGTATTCGCCAGGAAAGCGCTATTGATTTCGGTGTTAACTGCATTTGCTTTATTACCACCGGGGTCATTAATATCAGGGTTACAGCCCCTACCGGAACTCTTATTGACTAAGCCATCTTGGTTTCGACAGGCTTCAGATAAAACATTGAGAGAATCAGCTAACACACTTGCAGGCTGTTTATTCACAGTATTGTAATTGCCTTGTACATAAACAGCTTGATCGCTAGCAAATGTTAAACCAGTGGGATTAGGATTATTTGCGGTGCTTGACAAGGCCATTAACTGTTCACCGCCACTCAAAATAAAACCATAGGGGCTATCAGAGGTTTTTGCTTTCGAGTAATCATCTTGGTCAATTGTTCCATGAAAAACAAGTCCGCCTTCACTATCATCTTGAGCGGCCAAACCTAATTTTTGAAATGAGTTATTAGGAGCAGCATTGTCAGGATTTGCGCGTTCAAATAGCAATTCATCCGCTTTCTTGTGTTGATCTAAATTGCCCTGATTGTTGTTGAAGTCCACATAAATGCCATCACGATTCCACGCCGCCAAACTCTCAAAATTAAACTGTAACAATCTCATGTCACGGTCTTCGCGGTCATTATAGAAACGGTAAGTAGAATTATGGCTGGAGTTATCTCGACCAATATCTCTAATCGGAGCCGGAAGGAAACAACGTTGGCCCTGTTCAATATTATTTGAATCTTTGTAAGAAATGGCCGCAATTTGCTTTGGCGTCAAATCAAATAAGTCATCTTTCTCCGATTGAGTAAGACTTGTGCTCAATCGGTTTCCTAGTGCTTCTTCAAAAGCCTCTTTTAAATTACTTGAAGTATTTATTTTAGAGTCAAGTTTAGAAAACTGGATTGGTTCAACTTGAGCGGCGATCGCCGTTTGTAGCGATTCAATGATTTTGCCTTTTTCTTCATTATCATTGGTGATGGACGAAATATTTGGACTAGAAGGAGCTGAACAATAATCCGCATTTTCCAAATCATTCCCTAACATAACTGGCTGTTGCAAACTCCGTAACTGACCTTCTGTAAGGTCTTGATATGTCCCTGCACTATCACGAACTTGAATTTCAAATGGAACATTTTGCAAATAATCATTTGAACTGGTTGCTGCAGGTTTATATTCAATCCTCAAGTCTGCCTTCTGATAATAAGCGCCGGAAGTATCAAGAAATGAAGGAGAGGGAATAATAACAGGATCAACACCAACCTGTACTTGCGTTCCCCAAGCCGCTTGAACGCGCTCTGGATCCATTGGATTAGTAGTCCGGTTAGTACTGCCGGTGCCATTGCGGAGGAGATTGAGCCAATTACCAGCCGCATCCCTAATTCGTACTCTGCCGTCAGGATAAGTATCATTATTGTTTTTGCGCCGATTGAATAAGCTACCACCAACGGTTACTTGCTCAGGTAAACTTAATCCATTATTATTATTTGCTCCCAGATATAAACTACCATTAGTATGTACAGGCCCCCTTAGATCCATTGTTGGCCCTGGTAGAATTTCTAAGTCATTTGCATAAAAGGCAGCAAACTGGAACATTGGAATTAAGCGGCTCGTGATATCCATTTTCAGGCTTGCTCCGAGTTCTGAGCTAGGCGCTGCTGTTTCTTTTGCGACTGAATGAATGGCAAAAGCATATTCCAACATACTAAGATTTTGGAATAGCTCACCCCTTGGAACGATCCCCGGCCGTGGGTCTCCGCCATTTTTGGCGATGATATATGAAGCAGACTCAAAAGGTGATTGATCCCTCGAACTTTGCCGGAACGTTTCAACTTCACATCCAAAGTCTCCCGAACCGTCATTATTAGAATTGTCATCTAAACAGGCTTCAACTGATTCTGGAGGTGCGCCACTCGGTGTGTTGTAACCTGTGAATGTTTGGCGAATGCCCTCAACCCTCAAATTAAGGCTGGCTTCAGCCGCATAAAAGGCACTATTCGTATCAGCAGAGGCATTGGAACGGAGTTTTTCGGTTTGAGTAATCCTCGCATAGGCAGTCAGCAAGGCTAGGGTTGATAAACAGATCACCAAAACAACAAAGAAAACATAACCATCTTCTTGCTGATTTTTTGTTTTTAGTGATTTACTTACAGTTTTAAAATTCAGAAAATAAACTAATTTTAAAAGCGTATTCATAGCTTGCTATTCCAGAAGATTATTGACTTAAAATATAGGTAAATTAGTAATTAAAAATATTACGAGGAACAAAACTTCGTGACAATTGCAGAATCTCACAATTGTTAGGGTCTTCACATCTTCTTTGTAATGTTCTCGCCGCTGATGACTCAGGATCTACTTGTAAAGTTATTTCTATTGATCTGATCTGTGACCAAGAATAGTCATTAGGGAGTTCTTCAGAGCAATCATCGCTACTGGTTGGAGGAATGATAGAACAGTTGAACGTTTCGCCTTCCTGGGCAATTACAGCTGTTACTTCTAGCAGACCAATATCATTGGTAAGATTAAGTATATTTTCATTATCATCATTAATAACCAACTGAAGAATATTATTTTCATCATCTATTTGATAACGACGTTCTTCGATTAGATAAATGCGGCTACTGCTGTCTGCATTGTAATTATTTTTCCAGGTGCCTTCGCTTCCATTTTCTAAGGCAATGTACTCTAGATCATCAGAGTTTGTAACTGCATTATCATCTTCATCAAAAAGAAGTTCGTTTTGGTAGTCAAAAAATTCTCCTTTGCCATTGCCATCGTATATAAAAGCTCTTACTTTTCCACCTTCAATTAGACGATAATTGCGAATATTATCCCATCTATCCGGCCAACCATCATCATTAATGTCGGATGCTAAAACTACTTCACATCCAGGCAAGGGAGTTTCATCGCCATTTTGATCAAGAATGACGATAGCATCACGAGAACCGGCCTTAATATCTTGGCAAACAGGCATAGACGCAGGTAACAGTTGGCGACGAATGACCAATTCAGTCGGATCTGTCTCTAACAAAATAACGGGAAAATTAGGATCGCTATTATTTAGGCCCTCACCGGCTTGTCGAACATCTCCACCAATGGCATCCAAAGGAAGACGCAAAGCCTGTGTAATATCTGAACGAGCTTTATCATTAACAAAGACTTGACGATTAAGCAGACTGCCAAAAAGGGCTAGGCTAACTACCAAAAAACCAATTGACAATCCTACTAAAAGTTCGGTTAGGGTAAAACCATCTTCACTCTTTCGTTTCTGAAAAGTGAGTAGGTTGAGATAGAGTTTTAATGCGCTTCTATCGGAGGGCAGTGTAGACGGTTTCCACTGTGTAAACTGTGTTTTCATTGTATTTTACTTCTAGTAATATATGTCGTATTGGATTACTGGGATCTTTCTCTGTACTACAGTTAATGGAGCCATCCTCTGCTGTTTCAATTTCTTTAGTACATACATATAAATTATAGAGATATTCTTTACCTAAACTCCTGCCTGTTGCACCTTCAATTTTTTTGGGAGTGCTTATATCTGTCCGGATTGTGTCGAGTTTTTGTTGAGATAATGAAACTGCACCAGTCCGAACTTCGCTGTCGATATTGCTTTTTTGTTGCGTGAAAAACAGAGGTGCAGAGACCGCAAAGATAATGGTAAAAATAGCTAGTGCAGCCATAGCTTCAATCAAAGAAAAACCTTTACTGCAGTGTTTCCTGAGTAAGAGCTGTTGATGTATTTTTGTTAGATCATGATGAGACATTTAAAAATTACCAACTATTTTTTTAAATAGGACATGTGATTTGCTAAATAAAAGGGTAGATGCTGCTCTTTTTACTTTTATGAAAAATCTCGGCTTAGAAATAAACCAAACAGAAATACAATTATAATGAAAGTTTTGGTGCGTTTTAAATTCCCCAAAAAGCCAAGAATCGATAATTCTAAGTTTCATTTGAAAACTTATCGATGTCAATTGAACCCCAGACATATTTCCTTATCCTCTCCAGTATATGCTTCACATGATGCGGCCCGATTTCCTGCTTGATTTTGAGAATTAGCCCCATCAGACTCACATTGAGACTTCTCCTGCCCAGTAAGTCCTTCACATGATGCGGCCCGATTTCCTGCTTGATTTTGAGAATTAGCCCCATCAGACTCATCACCATCAGTTTCAATAGTCACGATTCCTTCTTGATCAATTCCCACTTCAAGTTTTGCTCCGGATGCTACATCATCATTTTCTTCGGTCGGTACTTCAATCGGGGTTTCTTCTTCGTTATTTTCTGGTGGATCTGGAGAAAGATCTGGGGAAGGTTCAATGGTTTCTCCTTCTAGGGCTTGAACTATGACTGAATCAATCATGCCTCCCTGAAAGACGACGACCTTCCAAGCTTTTTTGTTTTTTTCAGTAGCTAGCGTAATTTCTAAATCTTCTTCCCTGACACCATCGCTGTCACTAATCGTGGCAATCCCACGACTATCAAAACAAAGCTCCCAATCATCGCCAAGATTGCTTTCCATGGCGATGTTATCGGACAATTCTAGATCTTCAGCAAAAAATGTACGGTCATTTCTCCAGGTTTTAAGAATGCCGATCTCTGCACCACTGTTTTGAGCTGTGCCAAGGGCCTTACCGAGCGTTATTGTAGAAGAGCGACTATCAGTGGTCAAAACAATATTTTCGTTTTCGTCACTGCCTATTGTGAGATGGTCACCAGGTGCAAACCCTTGTACAGAAACAACTTTTAGCTCCTGAGTAGTCGCCGTCGCATTTGCTGCAAGCTCAGTCGAACTGGTGTCACAGCTACGGGTGTCAGATGTTTCGACAAGTAGTAGGCGTGTGGGATCTTGGGGATCTGGACGAATTCTTAACGCTGAGGATACGGCGATCGCCCGTGATCGTGCCTGTGACAAAAGACCACTAACTTGATATGTTGCATTTTGTAGCGGATTATTGATCCACCTGATTATGGGCACTGCAATTGCTGATAGAATACCGACTATAGAAAGAACAGTCAGCAATTCTATTAAAGTGAAACCCCGTTCCTTACTCTTCACATAAAGTCCCTCATCGTTACGAGAGAAAACATAACAGACGTGTTTCACAAACAAGAGATCGTTCATTTGTACTAAACACTTGCCAGGATTTTTATTTTCTCAAGACTATCTTACCCAATAACAGGATATCCAAGACAATATTGCAGGAATTAGGCCAAGCGCCCCAGGAGAATGCGAATGGATACCAAATATATCCAAGCCGACGCACTCTTAGAAGTCATTTATACAGTTAACTTTTGGTGGGTTCGGGAGGCAGTAAGTCCCGCGCTTGTCGGTTCCCACCAATGGGGATGAGACAAGCCTTTGATTCGGCGCTAGGTAGTTCACGCTAAAGTCGTACCGCAATGGCTACAGAACTTTGCCCCAGGGCGAGACGTGTGGCCGCATTTCGGACAAGCTGCAGTATGCTCAATAGGCCCAGAACCCGCTGCAACAATCGCACCACAATGGGGACAAAAATGACTGTTTTGGGACAGAAGATGATGGCATTGGGCACAGCGCTGATTCACACTGGTTGGGGGAATGGGATGATTAGGGGCGATCGCCTTTGGCCTTTGTTGATCGACAGGTTCAGTTCGCACCATTGCCGCCAATTCCTCGAAGGGTAAAGGGCCATCCTCAACAGTGACATGGCGACGGACAAAGCCACAGCTGGGACACCGGGGCAAATCTTCAAACCAGCGGCTACGGCACTGGGGGCATTGGGGCAATCGTTCTGTGATCGGTGGAAATACTAAATCCCTTGAGCCATCGCCATTAGTTTGCCAATAACCCCGGTGGGAAAAATAATTTAACAAAGCTTTCCCTTGGTCAGGTCGCAAGCTTAATTCTGCCGCAAGTAAAAAAGCGCCGATCGCCTGAAACTGATAATCCCGAATTAAAGTTGCAACGCTATAGCCACCTGGCAAGGGCTTAAACAATACGGCCGGTTGCTGCTGGGAAAAATCTGGCGGTGGGGAACCCGCTTGCACATAGGCTAAAAGATCCCGGGCTAAATCAGGCACCTGGGCCATACGCTGGGTTGCATTCCATAATAACGAAGTCGGTTGATATCCCAAATTGGCGATCGCCGTTGCTAAAGGTAATAACGGATGTTCTTGTGGCGTTACCATACTTCTCGCCCCCAATCATCTTTAACTTTTAGAGTACCGGATTTAACGAGGTCATAGATTTGCTGCCGTTGCTGGGGTGTTGCTTTACTGACAAAATCCATGAGCGTTTTTTCCCGTACCCAGGATTTAGGTGGTTGATTTTTCGGAGCCTGTTCTGCACCTCCCTTTAGTTGATCCCACACATCTTTGATGCTTTCTAACTCTTTCTTGTAGGCTTCTTTGCTCAAGGCATTGCCCAAACGATTACCAAAGGATTCGGCGTCATTTTCGTTATATTGACCCGCGTAAATCACTGGATCAGTTTCTGGCCCTGTATATTTTTGGGCATTAGTTGTTGCAGCGTGGCGGGCCGTGGGATTTTCCATAGGGTTATTCGGATCCCACTGTTGGGCGTGTTTAACCTCGTGGCCGATGGTGGCGATCGCCTGTTGGGGATTTTTGTACATGTACGAATCAGTATTAAACACAACTCGCCCTGTATTCGGATCGAAATGGGCATGAACCATCTTGCCATTGGCATCCTTTAAGCCAGAACCAAAATCTACCTGTACTGGCCCGACTCCCAATTTATGGCCACATAAATTCGCAATATATTGTAGAGTTTGCTGTTTATCTGTATCAGAGAGCTGATTCCAACCCGTTCTTGTCAGTGGACGAATCTCAGAATCACCTGTTAACGCCTCAAGACTATCAATAATCAAAGCTGTATCAACAATCCCTTCAACATATTGATCATGGTCAGCTGTAGGCACTGGGGTACTAAAAATCGTTGCCCAATCATCGCCAGAATCTCCCGTAATTTGAGAAGTAGGAATCTTGAATGAAGGATTATCTTTGAGGGTGACAAATTTTCCATCGGGTGTCACCTCCCAATCACTGGAATATACTTCCCGCGATCCAATCCATTGATTTACCCGTGGGTCAAAAGGCACATCTGGATTTACAGGGACCCAACTATTGGGGTTATAGAAAGGTGCATTTGGCATCCCAGGTTGCTTCGGTACGCCTGGCCCTTGCCCCGGTGAAGCTGGAAAATTTTGTCCTGGTGGGATGTTCACATTGCGGACTGGATCATTTCTCGTACCGCTTCCAGTAATGTTTTGTTGCCACGGCGGATTATTAGCATCGGGATAATCTCGGAAAGGATCATCCGGTGTTCCACTGCCATAGATACCTGGGGTTTGCGGTGGATTATTCACATCAGGGTAATCCCGCAATGGATCTTCTCTCGTACCCGTCCCGTAGATGCCCTTTTGCCATGGCGGATTATTGGCATCGGGATAATCTCGGAAAGGATCATCCGGTGTTCCACTGCCATAGATACCTGGGGTTTGCGGTGGATTATTCACATCAGGGTAATCCCGCAATGGATCTTCTCTCGTACCCGTCCCGTAGATGCCCTTTTGCCACGGCGGATTATTGGCATCAGGGTAATCTCGGAAAGGATCATCCGGTGTTCCACTACCATAGATACCTGGGGTTTGCGGTGGATTATTCACATCAGGGTAATCCCGCAATGGATCTTCTCTTGTACCCGTGCCGTAGATACCCTTTTGCCACGGTGGATTATTGGCATCGGGATAATCTCGGAAAGGATCATCCGGTGTTCCACTGCCATAGATGATTGTAGGAATTGCAGGCAAAGTTCCTAAAATCCAGCCTGTCCAGAAACCGCCTGCAGCGGGAAAACCAAGGCTGGTCGTTGTGATGACGCAAGGGCCACTGGCCAACCAACGGTCTAGGCTACCACCTGCTTCTTGCCAACCACAGTCATCGGCGAGCACGGGAATACCATGGGCTAGGTAAAATCCAACTAAGCTGAGCGAGAGAAGTAATAAAGTTTGGGCTGATGGCGGTTGATTGCCCCTAAAAATAAGGACTAGGGCAATGGCGATCGCCCCGAGGAAAAGTAACTGAGGAACACCACCAAAAAACCAAAAGGAAATGGCCGCGATCAAACAGCCCAGAGTCAGCCCAGAGAGTAAAACCGTTAGATCCTGGGGCGCGAGGGATTGGGGGGACTGCCCACGGCGAAATAAGCGTTGCACATCATGCCAACCCAATTGGCCAGCCAATCGGAGGATGTGTTGAGGTTCACAAACGGCGGCCAGGGCAAACAGGGCGATTTGGATACTAACCAGAAGATTCCCCAAAAAGGTACTAAAGGCGATCGCCACCGCCAAACCCACCCAAGGGAAAGGACTTTGAAATTGACTAGCCCGTTGGGTAACATCAACGCAGATTTGAGGCAGTTGACCGATCCCCTTGAGATATTTTCCGAGGGTGCCCCGAAATAAGTGACCCGCCAAAACGCCACTGAAGAGCCAAAATAATGTGCCCGGTACAAGCTGATTAGAGATCACCAAGACGGAACCGAGCCACGGATTTGTCGTCGGATTAAACCCTTCATTGACACGGACTAGCAAGAAAGTATGCACTAGCCACATCACACCGCAGATAATTGTCCCTGTTACGATTTGGCGGGGTAATGTTTGCAAAAAAGCTTTCAAAAGCCAGCCCAGCAATTGCGCCAGGCTTTGGGGTGCCTGTTGGGTCTGTCCATTAGGAGAAGCTGCCATGGTTATTGTTCCCCTAAATTGCGTAGATATTGGGCATCGAATCGCGTAATGCCGTTACGGGTTCCGAGCCAGAGATTACCAAACTGATCCTGTACCATTGCCTTTACCTCCTGATCCGCCAGGCCATCGGCTTCCGTGAGAATGAGCCATCGTCCCTGGGGATCTAAACGCGCTAAACCGTCATATTCAGAGCCAAACCACAGCGCCCCAGTTTGATCTTGGTAGATGGAGCGGACTTTTTCCCCCGCCAGGCCATCTGCTTTTGTGAACACTTGGGCGATCGCCCAGCCAGTTGTCCTTTGTTCTAGGCGAGCGAGGCCACCATGATCAAAAAGACCCATGCCCACCCAGAGATGCCCCGTATCGTCGTTAAATAGGCTTGTAATGTTATTATGAGCCAGCCCATTGGCCGTCGAAAAAAGTTGGCAGGATTTCTTAATACAGTGGCTTAATCCACCCTTGGGAGCCACCGCCGAGCCGAACCACATTCCCCCATGGGCATCTTGATGGATAACGTTCACCATCTGATCCGGCAGCCCATCAGCTGGGGTTAAAAAACGCCAATTGTTTTTTTCTTTGACCGCTGCCCCCTCCCAAGTGCCGACCCAGAGTTGTCCCGCCCGATCCACGTAGAGCGCATTCACCTGATCCTGAAAAAAAGCCTCGTCGGATTGATAGGTGTGGCACCCTTGGGCATCAACATAATTTAAACCGTTCCCATGACCAATCCAGAGGATTCCTTTCCCATCCACCACCAGGGCCCGCACAAACTGCAAAGGGCGATCGCATTGGAGGGGTTCAACGGTGTGGGGAGTAGTAAGAGAAATTTGAAAGACCCCTTCCTGACCTCCAGCCCAAAGATAATCACCTTGGATGATGAGGGCGGAAACTTCCTGGGGGGGACGAATAATTTCCCAGCCCGGTTGTTTGGGCTGTCCCTGCCAGCTTTGGAATAGCGACAAAACCTCCCAGACAAATAGGCCCAAGGTGCTCACAATTGCGCCGAAAAGGAGGAATTTCCACAGTTTTAAGCCGTAGGGTTCAGGATATTGCATCGGGTTGTAGCTTTCCTCCCTTTAGCCAAAAAATTTGTCCGCTGAGATATTGGGCTTCGGTCAGATCATGGGTGACATAAATGGCACAGGCGGCGGTCAAGTCGAGGTAGTCGCGGATGTAATGGAGCAGAGTCTGTTTGAGACTGAGATCTAGATTTGTCAGGGGTTCGTCAAAGAGTAAATAGGGGGGATGGGGGGCTAAAACCCGCGCTAGGGAAGCCCGTTTCGCCTCCCCCCCGGAAAGTTGGTAGGGATAACGGTGGGCTAAGGGGGCGATCGCCAATCGTTCGAGGAGCTGTTGAATGCGTTGTTTTTTTACTGGGGCCGTGAGGTGGCCCAGGCCAAAGGCAATATTTTGGGAGATGGTCATGTGGGGCCAGAGGATCGGCGTTTGAAAGACAAAGCCAATGTGCCGTTGGTGGGGGGCAAGGGTTTGGGTTGGAGAACTGACCACCTGACCCGCGAGGGCAATGGTGCCCCCATCAGGTTGATCGAGGCCAGCGATTAAGCGTAACAGAGTCGTTTTACCGCTCCCGGATGGCCCTAAAATCGCCACGGTTTGCCCTGGTTGTACCGTTAGAGCCAAATTATCCAGGATATTATTTCCTTGATAGGTTTTACTGAGATTTTCGACTTGGATCATGGTCTATCTCCCCCTCGGTAAATGGTGCCCCAACCCTGCAACCCCCAAGCCATCAGTCCACCAACTCCAAAGGCGATCGCCACCAACACCAGACATAACACCGCCACCGATGCCGAGGCCCCGTAATGCAGATAGTTATAAATCCGGAGGGTGAGGGTGGAATAACCGGGGGGAATCACGATTAAAGTGGCACCCAATTCACCAACGCTGAGGGCAAAGGCCAGACCCGCCGCCGCCAACAACCCTGGTAGGAGCAGTGGTAAACGCAACCAGAGCCAAATCCGCCACCGGGGGCCAGGTTCCAAACGGGTAGCCTCCCAGAGGGGTTGGTTTAACTGTTGCAATTGGGCCAGGAGCACCAAACTTGCAAAGGGCGTAAAGCGGGCGAGATGGGCAAATAGCGGCATCAGCGGTGTGCCGTAAATTTCTAAAGGAAGCGGGCGATTCCACAGATCGATCAGACCAATGCCCACTAGGGGTGAGGGTAAAGCCAAGGCCCAAATCACCAGCCCCCAAGTCACTCTCCCCCAACGGTCAGGGCGCTTAAGCAATGGGGCGATCGCCAAGGCTAGGGGTAAAACGGCGATCGCCACCATCAGACCCAAGCCAAAGGTAAAGGTCATTTCTCCGACCGCAGCTTGGATCGGATTCAACCACTGGGGTTCCTGGGCCGCCACAACCATCAAATTGACGAGGGGCACGAAAATTTGCAGCACGAAAAAACCTAAAGCAAGGTGCTGGAGCCAAACAAACCACCAAGGCCAACGGGGGGGAATTTCCCAGAGATTCGTTTGGGGTGAAAGTTGCATGGTTTGCTGGAGGGGCAGTTGCAGGATGAAGATTACCCCCCAGGCGATCGCCAAGAGAGGCACCGCCAACAGAAACGCCCGGGCCGGTTCATTGCTGGTACTGTATTCCGCGAAAATTTCCAGGGCGTAGGTGCCAATCCCAAACAACGACGGGAGGCTGTAGTCCATTAAACTCAACAGAAAAATCAAGCCAAAACTCGCCACAAAACTCGGTAATGCTAGGGGAATGATAATTTGTCCCAGCACCCGCAGATCCGGTACCAACAGTCGCGCCGCCTCAATCGCTTCCCGACTTACCGATGCCAAGCCCAACCAGCCTAGCCCCACCGCCAAGGGTAAAAAGGTCATCACCTCCACCCAACCGCAACTCCACCATCCCTGGAGGGGCACTGTCCCGAAGCCAAATCCCCGCAATCCTTCATTCAGCCACCGTCCCAACGCTGACCAACCGAAGGAGTGGACATAGCTCGGAAAAAATAGGAGCGGCAACAGCCCCCAGCGCCACTGCCACGCCCAAGCCGTTTGCCACAGATAACAGGCAATTAACCCCCCCAAAACCGTGCTCACCGTCCCCACGGCGATCGCCAATTGCAGACTATGGCCCAACAATTGCCAGCGGCGTCCCGTCGGTACCAGCAAGGATAACCAGGTGCCATTCCCTCGACTTATTTCAACGATTGCACTGGCCATTAAGCTCAGTAGCGGCCCAAAGACCACCACCACAAATAAACCCAACCCTAGGGTTGTCCATGGATTTAATCTGTGGCGATCGCCTGTCATCAGCGAATAAAAATTTCACTTAGGTCTTGTTTTGACGGTGCTAACTGCTCATAAATGGCGTCTAGCCCCACCGTCATTCCTTGGATATTTTCTCCTGCCAAGCAACCGGACACCGCCGCCCCTGGATATAACGGTAACTGGCTTCCCCCGGCGGCCATTAACCGCTGTTCCGTTTCTGGACTGACGAGGAAATCAACCAGCGCTTTCCCCGGTTCCGGATTTGGCCCCCCTGCCACCAGAGCCACAGTTCCCGTCAAGACAAAAGTGCCCATTTCCCCAGGCCCTTGATCCGGAAACACCAGCGCCACCGGTTCCCCCTTTTCCACGGCGCTACAGGCATCATCGGTATCTGTCAGGCCAATACTCACCTGACCATCGACCACCAGATCCCGCACCACCGAATTTCCATCGACCACCTGCACATTTTTACGTTGCAGATCGCTAAAAAATGCCCGGGCTGGCTCCGGCCCCCAAGCCGCATAAAGGGCCGCCGCATGGGTCGCTGTCGTGCCAAAAAAAGGATAGGCGATCGCCATTTCTGTCCCGGGCCACTGATCGCTGGTGAGATCGGTTAAAGATTTGGGTGCCTCATCCAGGGCTAAACGATCCGTATTGATCAGCAAGACCCTTGCCCGTCCCCCCATCCCCGTCCAATAACCCTCCGGATCACGGTATTGGGAAGGCAGATCCGCAGCAATAGGCGACTCGTAGGCCGCTAAAACCCCTTCCCTTTGTAACAGCAACGTTTGGGCGAATTCCCCACTCCAAAATACATCCGCCTGGGGCCGCTCTTTTTCCCGTAAGAGACGCTGGGCTAAGCCTGTCGTTTTGGTCGCCTCCACGTCATAGACTGGCAACACATCAATGCCCATTGCTGCTGTAAATTCCGTCAGAATGGGTTCTGCATAGGTGCGATCGACAGAAACATAAACGACAACTTTTTGCTGCTGATTTTTGGGTTGACAAGCAATAATTGCCACAGCAGAAAATAGAGAAAGAGCGAGTATTTTGTAATGCTTTTTAATGGATATCAACACTTCATTAACACCACCAAAAGAAATAAAATCTTTTAATGTTTTTAGGCTAGCACCCTGTCCAGTTTTCTCAATTAACCTAGAAACAAATCTCAACTCGAACCCTGAGACATATTCAATGCCTTTACAGCAGAGGCAATCTGTCCAGGTACAATTTCCTATATGACTTTCTTAAAAGTAATAGAAATTCCTGGACAGACGTTATTTTGTATCACTTTGAACTAGAAGGCAGTGATATTTAAATTGTCATGATCCACTTGAATATTGTACCCTGAAGTTGTTCCAGCATGGGAAGTAAAAGTAAAATCAGGGGATTCAATACTGAGATCTTCAAACCACACAGTCCAATCTTTTTTTGCCCCCAAATAGGCTACACCAATATCCACTCCTAACCAAGCGTTGACTTTCATCCCAGGGAGGATATTCCAGTTGGCTTGGTAGGTTGGTTCATAAATCCTAAAAAATGAATTGTTGTTAAAAACAAGGGGTTGATAGGTTGCCGGAAATTGTTCAACGATGTGGGTGCCATTATTGGGGCCAACCACGGGTGGAAACTGGGCTAACATTTCAAGATCCTGGCCAACCATATTCAGCTGAGAACCAAGGTGGAAGGTCGCGCCGACAATGCCATAGTTTAGGGTTCCTCCGGCCACATCAGGAGACCACACTTCGCCGATGGAGAAACTTTGCCCTGGGGCTGGAGGGGTTATGTTGCCGCCGGAACTCATATAGTCCGTTAGATCTACTCCAAAACCCAGTTTTTTATTGTTGCCACAGCTCCACACTTCTAGGTCGCATCTGACGCCGACGGTACCTTCAACTTCCGCAACAATTTCTTGCCCGCCAAATATCTGATCACTGGAGATGCCCGCCGCTTGGTAGGTGTTGGCATTGCCATCGATGGGCTTTAGGTTGACGGTAGGGGAAAAAACCGTTAATTGATTACTTGCCATCTGAATTGTCCGGTCAACGGTGAGGTCTAGTTGGAGGGGAATCCTTAACCCTAAGCCGTAACCAAGACTGGCATAGGGTTCTGCATAGACACAAACATCCCCAAATAGTAAATCGATACAGTCCCCAATGCGGTGCCGCCATTCCCGCCCACTGCCCCAGGTAAAACCATTCACCAGGTAATGGGTTTCTGTATGGCGATCGCCACGGACCAGTTGCGATAAATCCAATTGAGGACGGACGAGGGAAAAATTTGGCCGTTGATTATTGTCGCGAATTTCAAGGGGTAAATTCCGGTTTAAAGTGATTGACCCTTGGGGAAGGGGTTGATAGAGATTGCTTGTTTCCAGGAAGTTGAAGTTAGGTCTTGTAAAGTCGGTATTGCCTTGAACAAAGGGCACATCCAACAAGGTCTTGTATTGAACCTTGGGCACCATGAGATAGGTTTCTTCAGTAATCCGGCCATTGTTGAGGGCCACCTGCAGCAGTTCATCGTCTGGGAGCGCCCGGAGTTGACCTAGGGTATAGCCATTGATGGGGCTAACGTCGAGTTGATTGAGCTTGCCTCGAATTTCTGTAATTTTGCTGCTGATGTTGTTATTGCTTGGTGTAAGTTGCTGTAGGTTTCTGGGTTTGGTTTGTCGATTGAAACAAAGAATCCCAAGATCGGCTAATGCTTCGCTCCGTTGCTCACAGGCAAGGGCGCTACCTTGATATTCCAGCCGCTGCAAAACAATCAACCGATCCGCAAAATCGTAGGCGGCGACAGTGAGTTGGGGATTGGGGTCAATGCCTTGGGTTCTGATGATATTGGCTAACTGGGGCAGAGCACCGGGGGACTGGAGATAGGGCAAAAAGTCGAGGGTCACCCCATTACTGGCCTGGAACTGCAGTTCATGGTGGCGGGCCTGGATATCCTGGAGATTTTGGAATTGGATCGTTCTCAGGGGGGGACGCTCCAGCAGATAGTTATTGAGGAGAGTCCGGGGTGATTCGCTCAGATTTTGGGCGATCGCCGAATTATGGATAAATAGCATTGGGCAAGTAAGGGCCAATAACTGTAACCCAATACTGGCTGCTCGATGTTGCCTTTTCATGGGGCTGGTCTCCTTCTCAGGAAAGTCTCTCCCTGCGGGCGAGGGAAACGGCTTTTAGTAGGGCTGATCTGAAGTCGTTGTTGAGAAACGCAGCAAACTGAATCTGAGTAAGTCTCTAAGGAATTGACAGTGCCTGAAAATTTTCCTGGCTTCACATCAATTATAGATATTGATTATTGCTAAGTGAATTGAGTGTTGAATCCGCTTTACATTTTGCTACTATTCTCAACGTTGAGAACAATGAAATTAAGTTAATTTTTATTGCTTTGTAAATTAAATTATTGGGCCAAAATAAATAGTTGTTCATTTCCCTATAAATCCTTTGATACAATACAAATAAAGGGATTTTAAAAGAAAAAGAAACCATTTTGTTGTCAAACCTAAACAAGCAAATCCCTATTTAAACTTCAAAAAAACTTTCTCTCAACTTTTGACCATTAATTTGGTCATTCTCCTAATTGCCACGGGAGGAGAAGAAAAATGAAACTTCAACAAGCTGTAAACACGGAACATTTTACAATAGCCATCCCTTTACGGAGCAAGCTGGGGAGACCGTGAAAATTCCCCTAGAAACCTAAGACTTTGATGGCTCATTAATTTTGGTTGATCCTGCAGGGGAGTGGATTGATTTTGTCGATGAATATTGGCAGAGCGACCCGGAAACTTTAATCATGAATCATGCAGCTCCCAGAAACTGGCCAGTACAACATCATTGTCAACAGCCACGAAACGGGAGAGACGGGCAACTATCCCCTCCCTCTATCTTAATAAATCCGTTGGTTGATGGGGATGCGGATGCCTCACTTGTTGGAGAGCACTTCTCCGCGGCTGGTTGGACGATTGTGTTAGATCGATTGACGACTTGAGGTTTTTGCTACGTTTGGTTTTATTTTTTAGGGTTGTCTCCAACTACACAGCACTTATAGGAATAAAAGCATAGCAGTTAGCATTGGGTGCGCTAATTTTTTCATTCTCATTCTTTGAGGCAAAAAGCAACAATGAATATTCAGCAAGTGATAAATTTTAGCCTTAAAACTCTTGTGATCAGTATGGTACTGATTCTTCAGGAAATTGTGCCAATGACGGCCAGCCCTTTCGACGAAAATCAGAATATTTGTGTTGAATGGGAATGCGATCAGGCTGGCAATTGCCAGAGAATTTCAGTCCCCTGTGGTCAATCCACTGGTCAATCGACTATTAATAGTCCGCCTCAATCTTCCACGTCAACTTATTCTGAATACCAACTTTTTAGCAACAACAATATCTATGGTGTTCTCAATAGTCCGAGGAATACCACACAGTTTTATCTTCCCCAGGCGACACAGCTGACCTATTTTATGAACTACCACTGGAATAGTGGGCGAGGTCAGGCCCCAGGGACAATGTGGTTGACCCACCAGGATGGTACTACCTACGGCCCTTGGCAAGCGACGACAGAACCAGGTCAAGGGGGAGTCCCCAATGCCTACTGGATTGTTCGGCCCAATGTAATCCTCAAGGCCGGTAACTACACTATTGGTGATAGTCATCCCAGTAGCTGGGCGCATAACCAACAGTCAGAATTCCGGGGAATGTCTGTGGTCAAAGGGAGAGCACCGAGTCATTAAAGTGCCTTTGGTAGTTATATTTTTTGCCGCATTTGATCTAACTGCCATGACTACTCTCCTATCGATGTGGCAAGTTCCGGGACGGCAATGAAATTCACTTATTTGCAAACTATCAGGAGAAGAAAAAATGAACAGTCAACAATTTATATCTCTGGGCTGGCGTCCTTTCTTATTCGGTCTCTGTATCGCCGTGCAAGGGGTAGTCTTAAGCACTGCCAGTCCTGCCTTTTCTAACTGCAATGATAGAATGCCCTGCATGGAATCTCTCAAGGATGAGATGCAAAATCTTGGGTCAATCTATGTCATTGCTCAGAATCAACAAGAGAGTACACTTTTTAACAACAACAATATCTATGGTGTTCTCAATAGTCCGAGTAATCCAACGCAGTTTTCTCTTTCTAAGACGACGCGGCTGACCTATTTTATGAACTACCACTGGAATAGTGGGCGAGGTCAGGCCCCAGGGACAATGTGGTTGACCCACCAGGATGGTACTACCTACGGCCCTTGGCAAGCGACGACAGAACCAGGTCAAGGGGGAGTCCCCAATGCCTACTGGATTGTTCGGCCCAATGTAATCCTCAAGGCCGGTAACTACACTATTGGTGATAGTCATCCCAGTAGCTGGGCACATAACCAACAGTCAGGATCTCGGGGAATGTCCGTTCTCAAGGGGATTGCGACTAGTACTCCTGCTGGGAATGGGAATACTGGTGCGATCGATTGCAGTCAATACCAAGGAATGGAACGTATTCTCTGTGAGCACGAAGTCAATGGAGATAACTATCGGCCATAACTTTCGTCTGAGGTTGTCTATTTCATTAGATTTTAGGCTTGATAATCTCTAATCTCTTCTTCCCGGTGAAATTTGGTCTAGCTCATTATGACTACTCCCCATTTTTGTATGCAATGTGGTGCTGCCCTCAACCCAGGCGATCGCTTTTGTGAGGCATGTGGCAGTGCAACAACGCCAGCTTACCCAGCGGCCCCTCCACCAAGACCCCAGGCGGCCCCACCCAGTCGGTCAAATGGGAACTGGATTTTAGGTTTAGGGATTGTCGTACTTACTGGGCTAGGAATTTTTTTCCTGAAGGATCCGGCTCAATTACTGAAATTTTTAAGACAACCCGAAGGCAGCACACCCCAAACCCAGCCTGTTACGGAAAATCCAACGGCATCTCCCACGGCCCAGGCAGCAGTGACCCTCGATGATTTTGTGGGGGCTTGGATCCCGGCGGAAGGAGATCCCGGGGAAGACACGGATACCCTCGTGCTCTATCGAGAAGGCGACAAAGTTGTGGCGGACATCGAAGGCGATCGCCTTGAACTCTCTAATCTCAACGGTCGGACATTATCGGGTTATGTCTGGAGTCCCTATGAAGATGTGCCGACCCCCGTAACTGCCGAACTCAACGAAAATAAACAGCGTGTTATCTTTACAGCTAGTCCTCCCAATAGTGAACCGATGGTAGCCGTCGCCCAACGGGTGCAGCCTGGTGCCAGCAACCCACCAACGGCACCCATCACCACACCTCCCACCCAAGGGACGACGGGGACGGGTAGTGGGGCCGCTAATTATACAGCCTTTGTATTTGACCCTCCTTCTAATGTGCGCACCTATCCCAATGGGCCAATTTTATGCGCCGTGCGATCGCCCCAAACAATTAATTTATATGGCAACGAAGGTGATTGGTTCTATACCGATGTCTGTGGCGATATGGGGATGATCCACACTAGCCAAATTCGCCTCCAACCTGGCCCCAGCAACCCACCCACGGCGCCCATCGCCACCTCTCCAAGCCCAGCAATCACTGAGGCGATCGCCATTGAACAAGTGATAAATTTACCGGATGTGGCTGAATGGCAAGAACTTGTGCGTACCGCTGCGCCCCAAAATAGCACCCATATTGAAGTAGTCGAACAAACGCCAACCAATTATCTGGTACATGTCTACGAAATCGTCAATAATCCCGGTGAACCCAGTCACACTGCTACCTTTGGCTGGTACGAAGTGGATCGCCAAACGGGGATGGTCTTTGAGGTGGTACCCTAAAGCTTACGCTGGGGGAGAGTCCTGGATGGTGGTCTGGCTGAAATGCTCAAATAGATCATAGGCTACGGCCCGGTGGCGCCGGGGGATGGGAATACGCAGATTGTAAGTTTGCTCCCCCGCCTGGGAAGGATAACTCAGCTCAAAACAAAGACAAGGGGCTTGGTTTTCGCTAGCAGGGCGGAGGCTCACCTGTTCCAACCGCAAACCCAACTCTCCCCAATGGACGAAATTGCCGCGAAAATAAATGGCACTACTGGCGATCCAAACCTCACCAAGGCGATGGCGATCGCGTTTAAACCGTAACCAAGGCAAACCATAGGCCAGCAGACTCACCAAAATAATCAGCCCCACCATGACAAGAAAGACGATAAAACCCGCCTCCGGATCAAACAGCCAAAAGCCGCCACCAATAAGCAACGCCCAACACGCCACGATAAATACCAAGGGTAATTTTTCGTCGATTTGTTCTTGACGCTCACTATCAAGGTACTGGGCCCATTCCCCTGGTTCATAGGTCCAGTGCGCCAGGAGATGTGTCCCGGCAATCACTCGATCCAAGAGCACCGCATTGCGCCAAAATACCAAGAGCGTAACTAGAGCAGAAATGGCCAGAAATAAAGCCCCAAAAGTAATGGCAAAGCCCCCATCCATCCCATCAAGCTGAATCAAGGCGGGTAAAAACATTAAGGCGATCGCCCCAGCCAAAACAACACCAGCGCTGACCACCACTGGGTAGAGGGGATTAGGAATCGGTTGTGATATCATCAGAGAGAGTAATCTAAATTTTGTGTAGAGAGAGTTAAAAAATAAAACGTTCTGGAAAAAGAATGAAGAATTGACATCCTCACCGACCTCAAGGAAAGGTGACTCCCAAAAGACTCACGACTCAGGTTTCTGCTTTTTCCCATCGCTGGGGTTTTGCAATGGCCTCTACCCTCAAGGAGTTTTTATGATCTTATGTTTGCTCCACAAACTTTAGGCTTAAGCCTTCCCGCAAGTCTTGCAATATTCAAAAGTTGAATTTGGTCGCTGAAAACTTGGTTATTGCTCTCAACTTATTTTATTTTACAGCCTATAAAGCCGTCCTAGAAGGACGGGGTTTCTACCCAATTTTCTGATGATGCTTATGGGAGATCAGAAAATTCAAAATTAGTTATTTCTATTTTGGCGACGTAGGATAAATCGAGAGGCGCTGGGGAAACCAAAGAATCACACCACATAAACCTGCTAAACCGAGGGCAGCGGCGATCGCTACCAGGGGAATGATTCCCTGGGGCCAATTTTTGACGGCGATCGCCACCCAAGCCCAGACAAACACACCACCATAGACAACATCTCGATGTTTCATTGTCACGGCGATCGCCAAGAGAATCCCCACAATCAACAAACTGACTGTCCAAAAAACCGCCCCTAAGCCCCATCCCTGCCAACCCAGGTAATCCAATACGCAAGCCCCATTCACGATCGTCGCCACCGTAATCCAAGCACAATAAATTGAGACTGGCATTTGCATAAACCACTTCACCTTTTTGGGTAGTGGTTTTGGCCCACTCGCTAACCGTCGGTAAAGCAAGACCAAAGGCAACAACACGAGGACAATCAACCCCAGGGACAAGGTAAAGCGCTGGTATTGAAAGGCAATAACCCACAAAATCTGTGCCAAACTACTCCAGGCGAGGGCATAACCCAATTTGCGCGCGTGGGGTTTTTGTTTTTGGCTGGGTAGGGCCTGGTAAATGGCAAGGGAAATCAAACCCAGATAAATTAGGCCCCAAATGGAAAAAGCATAGCCTGCGGGCACAATGGGTACCGCTGCAAAATATTGATCAGAAATTTCGGCAATGGTTAAACCGTCCAGGGGCTTAATATTTGCCAAAACGTTGGTCACAAAGGCCGCGGCGATCGCCACAAGATTTAGGGACTGGCGGCGGGTATCACGGTCGAAATTCAACATGGGGTCTACAATCGTGAGTCTCAACAATTCAGCTTCCCTTTGATCGTAAACAATTTTTACGTCAGGTTGACTATTTCTTACTTAGATCTTGTGTACCGGTGGCAGAGAAACTGAACAAAATTTTATGTACTAATTTTATGTACTTTTGTTAGCTTGACTTGATCCATTGGCATGAGTGAGGAAACGGTAGCAAGGGAGGTTCTAAGGCAATGCTACCGGGGAGTGTCATAGTCAGGATATTGCTCGGGGGCTTTGCCATGTACTTCAAGGATTTCGCCCATGGGCGATCGCCTAGTTGACTTGCGGGCTTTTGCTGTTTGTTTTACCTTGGCACTTTCCTGAGGCGTTACCGGAGGCTCGATAGACTCCAGTTGAATTTGAAATTCCCAACAATCGCCAAAATCAAACAGATATTCCATGGTGCTGCCCTCATGCAGAAGTAGGCTGCCGATTTGCACTTCATCCGTAGTAACATCGCCATCGGCCCAGGGGTGGGTGACCTGAACTGTACGGCCATTGGGGGCTTGATAGGTAAACTGATCTAGGTGATCACTGTCAAACTCTACGGAGTCAAGAATGTAGCGACTAAATTCTGCGAGGGTGGCTTCTCCGCTCATGGCGATGCGCCGCCAGCATTTTCCGAGGGAAACTTTAAAAATATGCCTTTCCGGTCGAAAGGGATAGCTGAGGGCGGTTAGATTTTGCTGCCATTCCGGGAAATAAGGCTGCAGTGCCGGTTGAAGTTCTCCAAAAGGGTGGGTTGCATCATTCTGGGAGTTCCATTGCAAATTGGCATTTACATAAGCGTTGTAGATCACCTTCACCAGGGCATGACCCCAAGGATGGGGCTGTAACTGCTTCATCTGCCAGCCTTTGCCTGGTGCCGGTTTGCTGAGGGTGAGGTTCAGCAATCCAAACATTTCCATCAAAAATATATTCTCGAAGCCAGGGTAGTAACTGAACCAGTCATAGTCTTTGGCATCTTTAAAGGTAAGTGATTTTTCTTGAACCAACCTTGGCCAGCTATGGATAATGCGATCGCCCATGGTCATGGGGCCTGAACGCTCATTCCCCAACATTTCGGGATGACCCCGGACGATCCAAGCTTCTAGTAAGGTGAAATATTTTTCTGTGGGGTTGAGTTTTTGCCATGAAGCATAGACATCAGGATTCAAAACCATCTGTAGCTTCTTGCCCTTAGCGGAGATCTCGGCAATGCCGGTAGCCCGCAGCAGCAGGTAAAGCCCGTGAATACTGGGATAAGACTTCTGCATAGGGCGCTTGAGATCGGTCTCAATCGGATTGCTCAAACGGCTATTCAGGTCAGCCAGCAATTTTGCCGATAGCTGTTTGAGTTTGTTACTCACTGGAACCCCATCGCCGATGAAATCTAGCGTGGTCTGAAAGTCCTTCAAAATCGTGCCGGGTGCTGTTTCGCTAATAACTTGATTGTGCAAAATAGTTTCTTCCTCTTCTGAGAGGGGGGGAAATCCATTCTCTAAGCTTTCGCGCATCAAGCTAAGCCGTATATCCTCTAGGGCTTCGCCTGGGGATGGTAGGGTAATCGGGTCTGCTTCAAAATCATCTTCTAGGGTAGAGATCATTGCCTCAAGGGCTTCGGGTTCTAATTCTGCCAGGGCTCCCAGAAACTGGGAAATCAGTGCATTTGGATTAATCGGTTCTTCTGCTTGCGGTAGTTCCAGGCCCAGTTGCTCGAAAGCAGCCTGCATATCTGCTGGGATAGCGGGAGATTGTTGCGATAGGTTCCGATTGTACTCTGCTTGAAATGCCTGTAAACCTTCTTGGGTGGTCATGTCATAGCCAGCTTCCAGACCCTGCAGCGTGAAGCTTTTGGCCATACCGCTCCGTTCTGGATCAAACATCCATTTTGGGAATTGGTCTTTAATCGAGCGCAGATATTTGACAATGGCATTAGCGCTGCGCAACTTATACTCTCTGTGGAGGTAAGTCCAAAATGCCACCAGTTCGTCGATGGCATCATCTGTGTCGCTGGGATCTAGCAGGGTGAGTTTACGGGGCAAGATATACTCCATGACTTCCTGAACATTGCCCTTGGTCATTTTTGAGAGGGTATAGCCACCATAGATATAAGCCATCTCGATAAATGTGCCAATCCAGGAACCTCCTTCAGGATGGGTTTTGATGTACTCTTGTCCGGTTTCAGAGTCGACAAAACTCTGGATTGCAGCGCTGATGTAGTCTTCCAGCAGCAGCTCGGCTTTGTCGTAGTCCAGATTATCGAGTTGGCGAATCGGGAAAGTCATGGCGATTACCTAGCGGTGCATTAGGAAGTAAGTTGGTTACAGACTATCGTAAGGCTTAAGGCTTGGGTTGTAGATTGCATTGAATTTTCAGGCATGACCCCACGAAGAAACCTCAGATCTGGAAATGGATTTGCTTGAAAGTACCGGCCGGTAAGCTTAAAGAACAAACAAAGCCCATGGGACTGTCCGGCAATTTACAACCCCAAGGCAATAGGCAATTTGTTGCCTTACCTAGTGGCTTGATACACAATACCTAGGCGATCGCCCATGATTACAATGACCTCAACCCATTGGCGATCGCCTTAAGTCTTCCAATTCTAAGGTTCGACTTTTACACCCCGCCAAAACGCCACATAGCCTTTAATATTCGCCGCTTTTTCCTTGGGTTCTGGGTAATACCAGGCTGCATCCTTATTTTCTTTTCCTGCCACTGCAAGGGTGTAATAGCTGGCCTGCCCCTTCCATGAACAGGTGGTGTGGGTAGTACTCGGCTTAAAATATTCTGTTTTAATGGCATCAGGGGGAAAATAATAGTTTCCTTCTACCACTTCACAGCGATCGCTTTCTGCAACCACTGCACCATTCCAAATAGCCTGGGGCATCGATGTTATCTCCTGAGCTTTAGCGTAAAATTATTACGTTTAGAGTGTAACGCACCCGCCTATCTGCTGTAGTGAAAACTGAGTTAATCAAGTCTTGTAAGATGCGTTCCATATTAAGTATTATCCCTAGACTTTATCAAGATTGATTTGGTCAGAAATTGTTTTATAGATAATCAGTTTGGCGAAGAATTCTAAAAATCAAATCAGCGGTGACAATACCAGTAAGATTAATACAGTATTAATGAAGTCCAGCGCCATACCCTAGGCAATAAAATAAATCTTTTACTATTTTGTTCCTTTTAACTCTTTGTGAACTACCCCGCCGCAAGCAGTGGGGATTTCAACCCTTTGCCGTTAAAAAGTAAAAAAAAATCGCCCCGATTGCCTAGATCGAGACGAATATAGCTTGATGGAGGAAACTTGTAAAAAACTATGACTACATCCAATTGTTATGGACCAGGCAACTGTAGCGAAAATTGAGGGCGTAGTTGGGCATTCAATTAATGGCTGCAATAACCTAAAAAATAGAATGCTTGTATTGGCACATAGTCTTTTTTTTGAAATGTTGTATCCCACTGAAGTATCAGAGAGGGCATTTTGAGGAAAAAGGCAAAACCCCATAGAACTTTGCTTTTAAGGCTGGTGATTTGAGCCTAAATAGTATTTAGACTATGGAATTAAGTTTTAGTATAGCCATTATTCAATGAAATGTAAACAGGCTAAGCCTTGGCATTCCAAAGACTAAAGATAAGTAAAACTTATGCAAACACCGTTTTTTAGGAGGCGATCGCCCCCAGAGTCACGCCAGTGAAGCATCGCTCAATTCCCCAAACTGCCGGAGGTTGAGGGGAGTTTTGGCTTGAATTTCTAGAAAAAATTTTCTAATGCTTGGAGCAAAGCAGTCTTTTTAGACAAGAGACAATAGGTGATTATTCAAGATTTATATAAATAGGCGAAAAACTTCTGCACGTAAAACCTTCGCCAGAAATAGCCTCAATGGACAAGCGACGAGAATCGACTGAATAAAGCATCGTCGGATTTTGCAATTCAGCTAAAATTCCATCCATGGCACTGGGGGCTTGGGCTTCAACAATTGCCTGCTCTTCAGTATTTAAAAATGCGATGGTTTCTGATGTTTCGCTCGCACTTTCTAAACAACGTAGCAGGACGACATCAGCGGGAATTTCTATGACATCCAAGATGCGACTATAGGCTCTGCCATCGTCAAAATTAGCGATGGAGTCAAAGAATAAAAAATATTGCTGATCAAATTGAAAAATATTGACACCCAAAGAACTTGGTGCAAACACATCATTATTCGGAATATCCAACAACCAACCCCCTTGACTGCTCGCTTCCCTAGGCAGACCGATGAAAATACCAGGAAGATTAATGGGCATTCCCCTCGTATTTGGGTCTTGGTAATATACCAATCCCTGAAAATCTTCAGCCTGTAACAAAGGAGTTGTGCTGGTTTGGGAAGTTGCCCCAGGAGCAAATGTGATAGAACCCAAAAGTACAAAGGCGATCGCCGCACTATTTTTGGTTAAAGTTTGAAACATGAGTCATGGAGGTAAAAAATATTAAGGTGACAGCTTGAGACGGGACTTGGGATTTGGTCTTTCTGGATTTAATTCAAATATCTTGTAAAATACTTCCTTAATTTTAGCTAATCTTTTACATTGGCTGAATTTATCATGCTTAAAAGTTAAGAAAAAGTTATCAAACAAAATTTATATCCATATAACCCGTCAGAAGCAATCTTTTATTTTTATGTTTATTCTAGAAGGAGATTACATAGGTTAATCAATTTGTTTAACTGTTCATCGAGTTAAGGTCATGAAACATCATCCCCTGCAATCTGTATGTCAGCATCTCAGTCAAATTGAAATTAGTAATCCAATCACAGCATGTCTAATTTGCCGGGTTATTCCTACTCGCTGTCCTTTTGAACGAAAGATAAATCTTTTTGGTGTAGTAATAATTGAGATCCCCCCCTTGTGTAAGCTGAATTCCTTTTATGAAGAGTTAATTGGTTTACAGTTTCGGGCGCTTTCTTATTTAGCCGATGTTTGCCATGAGGATGGCCACCGTTATTGTTAATTAACAGTTCAAGAATTCTTCCATCATGCATAAGCTTCCACAGTCACTACAAGATAAAAATAATTTCGGTTGGTCTCTTCAAGTTTATAGTGGCGATCGCCGCTTGATTTGTATTATTAATGCATCCCATGCTTGGCTCCTCTGTTTAGGGATTACTTTCGGACTCCTATCGGGATTAATGTTTAAAGAAATCATGCCAGAGGTTACTACTGCACCAACGGATTCTGAAATCAATTCAGCACTCACAATGCCTATCGGAATCGATTAGATTAGTCATTGTTAGTTCGATTTACTCATTCAAAAAATCCACGAGATGCGATAGATTAATCGTCTATCGTTTTTTTATGGCTTGATAGTTTTAAAAAGAAAAAAATCTGTCCTAATTGTCTAGATTAGAACAGATATAGCTCGATGGAGGAAACTTTTGAAAAACGAATGACTACGCAGCTTCGTCATGGGCAAAACGATTGTAGAGAAAGTCGAGGGCGTAGTTCCGCAATTCATAATATTCTGGATCTTCCATAATCCGGTCGCGATCGCGGGGACGAGAAAAAGGAATTTCAAGGATTTCACCAATTTTGGCGTGGGGGCCGTTGGTCATCATCACGAGGCGATCGCACAAAAAGAGGGCTTCGTCGATGTCGTGGGTGATCATCAGAACGGTGCAACGGTGGTCGTTCCAAATTTGCAGCAATTCTTCCTGAAGTTCTTCCTTGGTGATCGCATCGAGTGCGCCAAAGGGTTCATCAAGAATCAACACTTCAGGACGGATAGCTAACGCTCGGGCAATGGAAACCCGCTGTTTCATCCCCCCGGAAATTTGGGTGGGTTTTTTGTCCATCGCCTCACTCAGTCCCACCATCGCTAAATGGTCTTTGGCGATCACCCGTTTTTCCTGTTCCCGTTTGTTGGGGAAGGCGGCATCAACAGCAAGGTAGACATTTTCAAAAGCAGTGAGCCAAGGCAAAAGGGCATAGTTTTGAAAGACCACCATGCGATCGGGGCCTGGTTTTTCGATTTCTTTGCCATTAACGCGGACAGATCCCGCCGTTGGGTAAGCGAAGCCAGACACCATATTTAATAAAGTTGATTTACCGCAACCGGAGTGACCGATGACACAGATAAATTCTCCTTCATTCACAGTGAGATTCACGCCATCGAGAACGGTGTAGGGGCCATGGGCAGTAGGATAAACCTTAGAAAGGTTTTCAATGACGAGAAAAGGTTCAGGCGAGCTAGAATGCATGGATGCAGTGGTTTGGGGTAGGGTTTGCATAATTCAGTGATCAACTATTCAGTAATGGAAGGGTGAGTGGCGTCAATCAAGATTTCAACGGTTCGTTCATTGATGTCTCTGGGGGGCACTCACCTTTTTGTCAGCATTTTCAGGTAGTAACAAGAATCTTAGGGGCAGATAAATGCACTTCGGCAATGGTGAAATTGTTGTGCATGGTGACTTCATTGAGATAGTGAATGGGATCTTCGGCATCAAAGGTTTGTCCATCAAAAAGTACAATGGGTTCCCTTTGGTAATTCACCTCGTACCCTAGTTCACGGGCGGCGGTGCTAAAGACTCCCACTCGACAGACCCGCTCTAAAATTTCGACCCAGTTACGGGGGAAGGGAATTTCGCCCCAGCGTGCCATTTGGGTCATCATCCAGAGGTGTTCGGTACGGCTCGGACGGTTTAGGCGATCGCCGAAAAAGAGGTGGTGGGAATATTCCACGGGATTACCGAGGCTACAGGTTTTGCCTTCTGGATCGCCCAAGTGAATGTAATCAATATCGGTGCTCAGGTATTTGCGATCGGCTAATAATTCGCGGATTTCCTGTTCATGGTTCGGGTCGGCACAGTAGGCACAGGCTTCCAGTAACGCTTTCACCAGAGCCACATGGGTATTCGGGTAGGCGATCGCCCAATCTTCCCGCACCCCCAACACCTTACCGGGGTGACCATCCCAAATTTCGAGGTCGGTGGCAATACTAAACCCCGCCCCTTCCATCGAGGCGCGCAGGTTCCAAGGTTCGCTCACACAGTAGCCGTCAATGGTTCCCGCCTTGAGATCCGCCACCATTTGCGCTGGGGGAATGGTTTTGAGTTCCACATCTTGGTCGGGGTTGATCTTGTTTGCCGCGAGCCAGTACCGCAACAGCAGATTATGCATGGACGAAGGATGCACCATCCCCAATGTGTGGCGATCGCCGTCGGACTCCAACAAAATCCGTTTAAAATCAGCCGCCGTGTAAACCCCCTTCTCATACAGTTTTTGGCTGAGGGTAATCGCATTGCCATTGCGGGTCATGGTCAGGGCACTCACCACGGGCAACGGTTGATTTTGGTGACCCCCTGCCGTTAACCAAGTGGGCATCCCCGCAGGCATTTGTGCCCCATCGAGGTAACCCCCCGCAATGCCATCCACGATGCCGCGCCAACTGGTTTCCCGAATCAGATTAACCTCATCTAAACCATGCTTTTCAAAGAAACCTTTTTCCTTTGCCACAACAAGGGGAGCACAGGCGACTAACGGCACATAACCGATATCCAAATTCACCTTTTCTAGACCATGACGGGCGATGGTTTGGACTGGTTTAGCCCGCAATTTTTTGATCCGTTTCTGTTGGTTCAAAAAATAAATAATCTCACTTCTTAAACTGTAGTAACTGGGATGGTTAACCACTTCCATCCGTTTGCGGGGGCGGGGAATATCCACCTCCAAAATGCCGCCAATGTTGGAGCCGGGGCCATTGGTTAACATCACAATCCGGTCAGACAGTAACACCGCCTCATCCACATCGTGGGTCACCATCACCGAAGTCATTTCATACCGCTCACAAATGCGCATTAACTGCTCTTGCAAGTTACCGCGTGTGAGAGCATCCAACGCCCCAAAGGGTTCATCCAGTAACAACAACTTCGGACGGATCGAGAGGGCGCGGGCGATCGCCACCCGCTGTTTCATTCCCCCAGACAATTCTTTTGGTAATTTATCCACAGCATGGCGCAGGCCGACCAGATCAATGTGTTCCTCGACGAGGGCGCGTCGTTCCTGGGCCGAAACTCCCTTCATCACCTCATCGACAGCCAGAGCAATATTCTGATATACCGTCAACCAAGGCAGCAGTGAATAGTTCTGAAAGATCACCATTTTATCTGGGCCTGGTTGCTTCACCCGCTGTCCTTCTAATGTGACAATTCCTTCCGTCGGTAAATCTAAACCCGCAATCATATTCAAGAGCGTTGATTTCCCACAACCAGAGTGACCAATTAACGAGATAAATTCGCCTTTTTTGATCTCTAGATCAATCCCCTTGAGGGCAATATATTCACCACCCCCCGACAACGGGAATACTTTATCAATACTATCAGCCGCAACAAAAACACTCATAAGTTTCTACCAAGCAAAATGGTGATCAGTTAGTTCTAGAAGGTATAAGTCGTACGCAACGCAAAAACGCTGGTTGTTTCATTTTCGGCATCTCCTTCCGGATTGAAAATCACAAATGCCCCCGGCGTAATGCTGATATGATCATTGATTTGATGGCGATAAAAGGCTTCCAGTTGGTAGGGGGTTTGGCGATCGCCAATGTTTGCCGGACTTAAACTCGCCCCATTACCCGCATCCACCCGATAAAGTGGTTGACCAAACAAAATCCCTGCCGCATTGCCCTTCGCGAATGCATCTGGAAAATACAGACCCGCCATCCAACTGCTTAGATTTGTATAGGCAGAGCCACTCCCCGCCTGATCCGTCATAATGTACGCCCCATAACCCGTGAGATTTACCTTCGGACTAACACGCCAATTCACCGTTGCCCCAAAAGAGTTAAACTGCACCGGGGTGGTCAGCGGTAGATCTCCTAAAATACGTGTCTCAGCTCCTGTTAAACCCGTACCCGCAATGTTGATCTGGTGGTAGCTGTAGGCATAGTTCAGACCTAGATCAAGCTTGTCGTTGGGATAAAGCGTCAATTGCGTTGCAGCAATAAAACTGCCATTAAACAAGCCAGCCCCCAACGGCGTCCCCGGAAAGCCCTCATTACCAGGGATTGCCGCATTCACTGACCCATAGAGTGCTCGCCAATCGATGACATCATTGGGTTTATAGATAAAGCCAGCTGCGGAAGCGAGTCCTGTACCACTGGTTCCCCCAGACATCCGCAATACTGGATTCAAAGTTGCAAAGCGAGAAAGTGCCCCCTGGCCTTCACTGGCAAAAGGAAGAATCGCCGGAAAGGCATCGGTAACTTCCGCCTTCGGGCCAATAAATGCCGTTAATTTATCTGTGATCGGCGCAACATAGAGGAGTTTATACAGACAAAGGCTATTGTTACCGCAACTGGGTTGTAGATTTTGTGGATTCAAACCAGCAAATTGTGGTTCCCAGGCGAGGTTCGTCATGCCATCCCCAAGGATAGAGGCATCATTGGGAAAGAGAGTTTCGGCAAAATTACCTGTACCTGTAATAGATTTACCCGCCGAGAAATTGTAGGCTTGTAAGCCAGTAATCAGGGCATCTTTTCCGGTAAAACTGGTGGTCAAATTCAGCCGCAGACGATTATTGAAGGTAATCTGAGCATCGTTGCCCTCTGGTTCGCCACCCGTTGCCCCACTGATAGAGAAAATAGCTTCCCCATTCAGTTTTGTGGTCGTTGAAAATTGTTGGTTTTCGAGTTCACTGGTGCGGGCTTCGAGATCATCAACCCTTGCGCCGAGGGGAGCTAATTCCGCCTGAAACTCGTTGGTCAATCGCCGGAGGGTCGCGAGATCGCTGGAGGATACATCGGCATTATTGCCTTGGATCTGCCGTTCTAGGGCATTGAGGCAAGCATTTAGTCCGGCGGCAAATTCATAACGGCTCAGGGGGCGATCGCCACGGAATGTTTGATCCGGATAACCAACAATGCAACCATACCGTTCCACTAGACTTTGTAGGGCTTCATAGGCCCAATCCGTCGGCTTCACGTCCCGTAATCTCGATACTGAGGCCATTTGTCCCATGGAGGCCGAGGCTAGATAACGAGCCTCCTGTAGTGTTGGTGAACTCAGCGATGTTTCCGAATTAATTTCCTGGGCCTGTAGTGGCGTAGCAGCCTGAAAAATATTGCCCCCAACGATCAAAGTAGTCAGCCAAAAAAGTTTCTGTTGTCTCATAACAGTAGATTCCTCCTCGATAAATATAAAACTGCTTAAAATGCCCAAGAAAGTTCCAATTGTTTCTGTGCTAAAACTCTAATTACTACAAAGAAAATATGGGTAAGCTGCCATGCCAGTGATGATCAAAAATTTACGACGACTGTATTGATTCATATATTTGTGTTTACTTTGACTAGGTGCTGTACTCGATTGATCGAAGGATCAGTGACGGGAAACCGTGAGAGAGAAAGGGCAGAATCCCCAAGGACATTGCCCTTAAACTTGGCCTATTGATAGTCTTTCGACTATGAATGTGAGATTTAATATAGTCCTAAGACCATGACATGTAAATAAGCTGGGCTTGAGTCTTTCTGGGCAAAAAAATAACTAAAACTTATCTAAAATTGGTTCAAAAAATGCTTTCGGGTACTGCATCGTGAATTTTTTCTGGGATTGTGGCTATGGCAACTGCAATGTTTATGCTGTGATGTGAGCAAGTCATTCCAGTAGATGATGATGTAAAGAATCGTTGATCCTTACGGGGGAAGATGTTTGTTTTGGCGTGGGTTGTGACAGCATCGAATTAATTGTGTTTTCTGGTGGGTCGCAGTGATGGAACCAAATCATATTTGGACATTTGTTCCGGAAGATGTTTATGCTGTCCTAGAATCTCAACCTGACGGCTTATCGGCCCAGGCAGCGCAGCAACGTTTAGAAAAATTTGGGCCGAATGCTCTACCACAGCCACCTCAACGGCCGTTGTGGCTCAAGTTTTTGGATCAAGTGACCCACTTTATGGCTTTGCTATTGTGGGTGGCAGGAATTTTAGCGTTTGTGTCGGGAACGCCGGAGTTGGGTTGGGCGATCTGGACTGTGATCTGGGTTAATGGGATCTTTAGTTTTTGGCAGGAGTTCCAGGCAGAAAAATCCCTAGCGGCCTTAAAAAAGGTGTTGCCAGCCCAGGTTAAGGTTTATCGAGATGGTGCACTCCAATCGATTCCGGCGGTGGAACTGGTACCGGGAGATGTGATGCAACTTGAAGAAGGCGATCGCCTTTCTGCCGATGCCCGGTTGGTGTCTTCAGAAAGTTTATATCTTGATCTTTCGGTGATGACGGGGGAGTCTTTACCTGTGGCGCGGAATGCCTATCCGGTACGTGTGCGAGAAACAGCATCTGTGCGCGGCGGCCAGCCCCTCCGGCAAGGGGAACAACCCACCCAAGAAAAAACAAATCCTGCGGAAATTGCTAATTTACTCTTAGCGGGTTCAACAGTTTCTTCGGGGCGGGGGGTGGCGGTCGTCTATGGCACTGGTGCCCAAACAGAATTTGGCCATGTGGCGCACCTGACGACCAATGTTAAACGAGAACCCAGTAGCCTCGAAGTTCAGGTAGGCAAGATTGTTCGGATTATTACGGCGATCGCCCTGACGATGGGGGTGATTGTTTTTCTGCTGACAGAATTTTTAGTGGGGATGAAACTGCGGGAAAGTTTCGTCTTCGCCATCGGCATTATCGTTGCCCTCGTGCCAGAAGGGTTGCTGCCCACCGTTACCCTGGCCTTGGCGATGGGCGTCCGGCGGATGGTGCGCAAAAATGCCCTGGTGCGCCGTCTGTCTGCGGTGGAAACCCTCAGTGCCACCACGGTGATCTGTACTGATAAAACGGGCACCCTCACCAAAAATGAAATGACCGTCCATTACCTCTGGTTGCCCTGGTTAACTGAAGCAGAACTGCCCGTTCAACCGCCTTTGCAAACCCCTAATCATGGCCAACCTGGAGAAATTCAACCCTTTTTAATCGAAGTCACTGGTGCCGGTTACGACCCTGGATCTGGCACCGTGAATTTAGCCGCAGATTTCACTGCCCGCTGGAAAATAGATCTTTTACTGACGGGGGCCGCCCTTTGTTCCAATGCCCAGCTTGTCCACCTCGACACACCGAGTCGCTGGCAGGAAATTGGGGATCCTACCGAAGCCGCTTTGATCGTTGTTGCAACGAAGGCCGGCTTAAATCTTCAACATCTACAACAACAATATCCCCGATTACGGGAAATTCCCTTTGATTCTCGCCGGCGCCTGATGACGGTGGTTTTAGATTGGCAAGAATCAGATATTTGGCAAAGCGAACTGCCCTGTATGGCCTTTACAAAAGGGGCACCATTGGAAGTGTTGCGCCATTGTCAGGCGGTGTTGCGCAATGGGTCGATCCAAACTTTGGGCCATGAACAGTGGGAAGAGGTAGTCCAAGCCAATGATCGCCTTGCGGCCCAGGGGTTCCGGGTGCTGGGGGTGGCGGCGCGACGGGGACAACGGGATTTGGTCGATCTGCGCGCCCAAGAGCTAGAGCAGGATTTAATTTTTATTGGTTTAATTGCGATGTTTGATCCGCCTCGCCCGGAGGTGAAGCAGGCGATCGCCCAATGTCATACCGCTGGCATTAAGGTGACGATGGTGACGGGGGACTATGGTCTCACAGCCCAGGCGATCGCCCAACAAATTGGCATTGTTAATCAGCAGGTGCGGGTCGTCACCGGGGAAGGCATGGGCCACCTATCCGATGCTCAACTGCGGCAAATCCTGAAATATCGGTCAGGTCTCGTATTTGCGCGCATGTCCCCCGAACAAAAGTTACGCCTGGTACAAGCCTATAAAGACATTGGAGAAGTGGTTGCGGTAACTGGGGATGGCGTGAACGATGCCCCGGCCTTGCGGGCGGCCCACATTGGCATCGCCATGGGATTAAATGGTACCGACGTCGCCAGGGAAGCGGCGGATATCGTGCTCACCGATGACAACTTTGCGACGATTATCAGTGCCGTAGAACAGGGCCGCACCGTTTACCAAAATATCCGCAAATTTATCACCTATATCTTGGCTTCTAATGTGGCAGAGGTAGTCCCCTTTTTGTTGATGGTCGCCCTTAAAATTCCCCCAGCTTTGGTTATTATGCAAATTTTAGCGGTGGATTTGGGCACGGATATGATCCCGGCTTTGGCATTGGGCACCGAAGCAGCAGAAGTGGGAATCATGACCCAAGCTCCCCGTAAAAAATCCCAAAATCTCCTGGGGCGATCGCTGTTGATTCGCGCCTACTGTTTCTTGGGCTTAATTGAAGCCACCCTCGGTATGGTGGGCTTTTTTATTGTTTGGTGGAGTTATGGCTATGGTCTGGCTGATCTCCAGGCCATTACCCCCGACCTCCTGCACCATGGCGCTGATGCGGCCACCACCGCGATCTATGCCCAGGCCACCACCATGACCCTCGCCGTGATTGTCGCCTGCCAAGATGGAAATGTGTTTGCCTGTCGTTCTGAAAATGTCTCGATTTTTCGTCTGGGATTTTTTTCCAATCCACTGATTTGGGTGGGCATTGCCACTGAGTGGATGTTGGTGATTGCCATTACCAAAAGTGCGTTCTTCCAAAATATTTTCCAGACCGCTCCCCTAGCACCTTGGCAATGGCTTTTATTAATTATTTGCCCACCGTTAATCTTGGGGATCGATGAACTACGAAAAGGATTCTTTGCCCCAAAAGATAAACATTTCCCTTCTTAATAAGAAGTTTTGACTGGGCTGGTATTCACGAAGAAAAAGTTTAAAAATATTGATGAATAAATTGGAATACATTACTGCCCGTCCAAATGAGGCTAATGAGGATGCCGATAAAAACCAAGGCGATCGCCACCCCTAATAAGCTCAAGACTCCATCGTTTTCCTGGAGCCCAAGGGCCGAAAAAAAGATGGCGATCGCCGGCACCGTATTCGCACCAGGAATCGGTAAAATCACCAATAGAGCCATAGCTGATAAAATAATCCCCAGAATAATTCGTCCCGGTAGACTGTGACAAATGGGTGTGAGACGGGGTTTTGTGATTTTTTCTATCCTTTTTAACCAGGGAATGAGATAACCCATAAATCGCTGAATTTGCGGTAGAGGAAAAGAAGTTTTTAGGACTTTCTGGGGCACCCAAGGTTTAGATTGCCCTAGACACAGTTGCAGAGTGATCGACAACATCGCTATCCCAAAAATAAAGGAGGTGCCAGGAATTGCAAAAATACTCAGAAAAGCAATTAAAGCAAGAGGAAAACCAAATAACCTTTCCTCGGTGAGAGCAAAAACATTAGCCAGACTAACTCTCTCAGGACGCTCCTCCTCAAAAAAATAGTGGTGTAGTTTTTCAGAAAGTTTTTTCATGCTGACTAGGCGAACCAAAAAACGGTTCATTTACTGATAGCGTTCGAGAAAATTCAAGGCCTCAGAGCCTGTTTATAAATGACCTCTCATTGCGCAGATCATAGTATTTTTGGGTTTCCCGTAGTTCATGAATGTGACGGAGTCGGGGGAGATATACCGTTAAAACTTGCCCAATTGTAGCCTAGGGACCGTTGGTCAGCATCACGACTTTGTCAGACATCAACAGAGCTTAGCAATTTTTTCACAGATGTCGAGCCTACATACAGAGGCTACCACTGTTAGATGACTCTCTTGCAATAATTTGAGCATTGTCGATTCCGGTTCGCTACATCGACGAGTTATCTTTCCTCGCTCTAAGGGGGATGGGGACTGTCGCCCATTGGTTCAAGCAACTTTTTTCACATTTATTGTGAATTCCTCGCGATAAATTAGACAATTTAGAGATTATTAGAGATAATGTCAAGCTTTTTCATCACCAATATTTTTTATTGGAGATTGCCGTAGAGCTGCATTGAGAAGCTAGAATCCGCCAAAATTAGGCATTAAAAGTATGTTTAGAGATTGTAGCCCTAAATTAAACACTTTATTTTTGCTAGATATTTTGATATACCAGAGTAAAGTTGTTGAGAATAATTTGAGTTAATGTCTAGTCATCTGGGCAGAGGTGGCAGATAATAATTCTTAAATGCCCTCGCACATTTCAACCCATACCACTATGAACATCACAAATTTCTTTGCCGCCGGTGGCATCGTCGCCTACCCGTTGCTTATTTTTTCTCTGGCTGGCGTAGCTTGTATTATCGAACGATCTGTATTTTGGTGGCGGATTAATCGTCGGCAGCGTCAAGTCGTCCGGGACGCCCTCGGTTTGTATCGTCAAGATCCGTTCAATGCCATGAAATTCTTGAAGCGCAATGCGGATCTGCCCATTGCCCGGATTTTCTTAGAAGCCCTCGATTTAGAAAATCCCAACAGTGAAGAGTTTCGCCTCGCCCTCGAAAGTGCTACCCAGGCCGAAATTCCGACCTTAAAACGCTTTAATACTGTGTTTGACACAATTATTGCCGTTTCGCCACTCCTGGGACTGTTGGGAACAATCTTAGGATTGATGCAATCTTTTTCGGCGCTCAACATTGGTGATGTGGGCAATACCAACGCTGCCGGGGTGACGGGTGGGATTAGTGAAGCATTGGTTTCTACGGTAATGGGTTTGGTTGTGGCGATCTTTACCTTACTCTTTGCCAATCTCTTTAATGGGTTATATCAACGCAACTTAGCTTTTATCCAAGAATATGGTGGCCAGTTAGAATTGCTATATCGTCGCTTTTACGAAAAGAGTGAAGCAGCAATTATGAACCGCTAATTTCTACCCATGAACCGACGCACAGCTATTTTTTATATCAATTTCTTGGTTTGATCCCTAAATCTCCCCACTAAAACTCCGGCAGAATGGAGACTTTAATTCTATTGATTGACCGAAAATCTCCCCCAGATTGGGGGCCGGGGGCTTTATAAATCGGCTCTAAGTTTAATTCTTTTATTTTTAACTTTTATTTTTAATTTACTACCATGCGTATTCCCCAGGAAGAACAAAGATCCGCAGGCATTAATATTGTGCCAATGATTGATATTATCTTTTCAATTTTGGCCTATTTTATTATTTCAACCCTTTATCTCACAAAGTCCAAAGGCCTACCGGTTAATCTACCTGGGGCAAATACAGCGCAACAGCAGCCTAGTACTGAAATTACGGTGACCATCGATGCGGCGGGAGATATTTTTCTGAACGAGGCATTGATTGAGATCGCTACACTCCGGGCTAGCATCCGAAATCTAATGGCCGAAACTCCAGAAACCTTGATTATTATCAATGCCGACAAAGCAGTGAGTCACGGTGCGGTGGTTGAGGTGATGGACGAAGTTCGACAAATTGAGGGGGCAAGATTGGCGATCGCCGCCCAAAAGGAAACAACCCCCGTCAGCACTGATTAATATCGCAATTCCTCAAATAAACACAGATACAACTTTAGGCAAAAGCGACACTGCCCTCCCGTCGGGGATCGGCGATCGCCTGTAATTGCTGCTCTTCTTCAGACCACAATGCAGCCTGTACGCCACCAAAATACATTGATAGCGGCGGAAACCCCCGGAGCGGCATCGACAGATTCGACAAAGTCTCAGCCCTTAAATTTTCTTCGTAGGCAATCATCAATTGGTCGTCAAACTCTTCCACATGGAGGCGCGGTCGTCGGATGGCCTCCCTGAGGGAATCGCCATGCACTATAAAGTTGGTCAGTGACTGGGCGATCGCCGTGGTGATCCGCGAGGCACCAGGAGAACCAATTGACAATACAGATCCATTCCGGTGGCGAGCAATGGTGGGGGCCATATTCGAAATTAATCTGGTGCCTGGCGCAATGGGTTCACTCTGTTCTCGATGCAGCTCTAGCTCACCCAGGGAATTGTTTAACCAAAAATTACGACCGGGAATCACTGCCCCAGAGCCATAACCAGCCGATGCCGTCAGCGAACAGGCACAACCTTGATCATCGACCGTAGAAACATGGATCGTAGAAGGTGAACTGCGGTAATGATCGAGCTGATTCATCCGGGCAAAATATAGCAAATCCGTGACCGCCTGCCATCGATCTTGGTCAACATTGAGATGTTCAAAACGATAGTTGAGGACGGCCTCTTGAATCGCGGCAATGGTGTCATGATCTAAATTTTGGCGAGTCTGCTGAAGAAGAAGTAAAGCAGCTAAACAAGCACCACCCACTGCGGGGGCCGGGTTGGTAACAATTTCCCAATCACCATAACTAATCCGAATCGGTTCTCTGATGATTGCTGCGTAGCTTGCCAAGTCAGCTTGGGTAATTGCCCCGTGCGATCGCCCCATTTCAGCGACTAATTCCTGGGCTAAAGTCCCTTGATACAAACATTCGGGGCCTTCATCAGCTATGAGATATAGGGTTTTAGCGAGGTCTGGTAAGCGAACAATGTCGCCAGCCTTGAGGTAATCTTTGCCATTGGGATGAACGAGTTGATAACTTTCTGGATGCCAACCAAAAATCGCTGCGTGGGCATGTTCTAAATACATTCCTGAGACACGGGACAGGGGGCAGCCCTGCTCTACCACTTTAGCCACAGGCGTGATTAATTCTGCCCAAGACAATTGGCCATATTCTGCTGAGGCTTTGGCAATCCCAGCGAACATCCCTGGCACGGCCACCGCACCATAACCGATCCCGGTATAAATGCCGCCGCCATAGTTCAGCAAGGTCTTTTGTAACTCTGGGTAGGGGCGATCGCCAGGAAAATCTTTACCAGGCATCGCCGCATAGGCATCAATAACAACGGGTTCTCGATCCTGGGGCCAAATTGTGATGAAACCACTCCCGCCCGGTGCCATGACCCCCAATTCACAACACATAGAAGTTAATGTGGCGGCGAGGGCAGCATCGATGGCGTTACCTCCCTGGGCGATAATCTCTGCGCCGATGTTGGCAGCAAGTTTAGAATCAGCGGCGATCGCGACTTTGGTCATCGTTTTTGATTAGCTATTTTTGATCAAAGGGCACTTTAATTTTTTTCCGTACATCAATTTTCAGCTGAAAATCTAGATCTGTCTTCAAAGCGAGTTCTAAAGCCAAATCACCTGATGTTAAAAGGGTTAGCCCCGTAGTCGTTTCTGCAAATACTCACAGGTCCAGCCCCGTTCCACTAGTACCTGCCAGGACACCAGATGAATACCATCCCGCACCAGATAATCCCCATCCACCTCTTCGTAATAGCCCAAACGCCCCAATTTCTTCATCGCCTCAAACCAATAGAAGAAGTTGGCCTTTTCACTGGTGTGATTATTCGCCACCGCATTTCTCACCGCATAGACAAAAAAGCCCGCTGGATTTTTCACATAGTGGTCACGCCGATACCGCTGATAGGCGGCGATCGCCCCTTCGATGATTTCTGCTGCCGTTGTCTTCACTAACCGCACCAGAGCAGGATTCAGCACAATCCCTAGCTCATCAAGCCGTTCCAAATGAGCCTTGGCTTGGGAATTCACCACAACATCCACTTGCTCCGCTTTTTCCGTTTGCTGTTTTTCTTCAATGGCCTCAGTTGTATCGTTCCCAACTTCCCGAACCGGCGATCGCTTATCTTTTTCTTTCTCTTTTTGCCTCAATTCCGTTGATTCCGTTGAAAACTCAACCCTTTCCCCAGAATTAGAAGTTGATTGACGCCCTTCTTGCTCCCTAGGCCCGATAACCAGCGGTTTCTCAGCCACCAGCCCACTATCATCCCCATCAATCTTTCTTGTTAATTCTACACTTTGGCCCGCCGCTTTTTTTTTCTCTTGGTCTAATTTGTGAGTTTCACCAGTGACTGCATTTTCAGCTTTATGGTTTTTAACATTTTCTCCTTGGCTAGATTGATTTTCCTGTTCCAGTACCTCAGTCACTTGAGAATCCAAAAAAGAAAATTTTAATTGAACAGCAGAACAGGCTTGATCTGTTGAATCTTTAGTATCTATATAAGAAGGTACGGCAGCATCAGGGTTTGAGGCGCGTTTTTGGGAAGTTTTATTCCCAAACTGGGAAGTTTTGTTCTCGGTTTGGGAAGTTTTATTCCCGGGACGATAGGCGGCGAGTTTGTAGATTTTGCTGTTGTACTGGCGCTGAATATCGACGAGACCAATGTCTGCGAGTTCGGTAATGGCCTGGCGGATCCACTTAAAGCAATAGGGTTGACTGCGGAAGGTACCTGTCCAGTGACGGAAAATATCGAGGTCTGCTTCAAAGGTTGTACCGGCGGGGCGTTTGCGTAGAAGCCAGTTGTAGAGGGTGGCGGCGCAGCGACTGACTTGGTTGAGGAGGTAGTCACTATCGGCGGTAATCATGGCAAAAGCAGTCATTTTTTTTATTCTCCAGATGGGGGGGTTGGAGAATCAGCAAAAAAGCTGCTAGAATATACCCATCAAGAACCCCTGCAAAAAAGTTCTTTGGTGGGTTGGTGGAATTCTAGCTTTTGGGCTTTTCCGCTGACCCTCATCTTTTTTAAATTTCTCTAATTCTACAGGATCTTCTCCAGGAAAGGGAAAGCCCCTTAGGGGAGATCTATATCAGCTAACCTAGCGTTGCCGCTTGACTGTGACGAAAAGCCGCGTATTCTGGCAGCATTTGGTTCAAGGCATTGAAGCGGCAGTAATTTAATAAAACTATACAAAACTCCTGACAAAGCAGAGCCAATGGCTAGGAAGTATAGCGTTGGAGGAGCTGCTGGGCGATTTGCTGGTGTTGTTTGATTAAAAAATCAGGTGCTAAGATTTGGGCATTCTCACCGTATCTCATCAACCAACGCATGAATTCAGGCAGCGATCGCCGGGGTAATGTCACTGAGTAGTCAATATATTTAGGTTGATAACCCCTAGATGCTTTTGGGCCTTTGCGGATCTGTTGGCTGGGGTGTCGCTGTTCTGCTTCGAGGGCGATCATGGCAGCGCCATCAAAAAAGCGTACTTTAATGGGAATCAACTCAGTGGTGCCTCGCAGTTCAGCCTGTTGCTCTTCTGCTGTCCCTAATCGGAGACCCCATCCCTGTTCTAGGAGTTGATGGGCGATCGCCAATCGTTCCCGCTGTTTGTCTAAGCCCCGCCCCTGGGGATCAATAATTCTGAAATGTTCCGCAAACCGATTGAGGCGACCAACCACCAGACATCCGGTTTGACAGTCTTCGTAGAGGAGATACCAAGCGACATGATAAAAAATCAGTTGCAGGGGCCAGACCTGCTGTAATCCCAGATATTTTTCTGTGTAGGGGGAGCTATGGCGACTAATTTCAATTTTTTGTCCTTTCCAGATTGCGGCTTCAAGGTCTGGTAGATGATGAAAGAGCGTGTGTCGATATTCACCCTGGGCCATCATCAGTTCTGGGTCGGTCTGATTAACGGGATGATTGCGGTTTTGGCGGATGGGGTAGGTGGGGTCTAGGTCTTTAAAATCAAAGCCCCGCAGATAACGTTGGATCTTTTCTAAGGCTTGACGGTAGCGAAAATCTCCCAAATCGTGGGCGATCGCCGCCATACCATTGAGAGCCAGTTGCAGATCCGCAGCGCTAAAGACCCCCGTCCCTAGGTAGTAGCCCCAGCGATACATCCGATTTTCGAGAATGCCATAGGTGCGTAAAAAGCTAAAGTCCTTACGGATAGTCGCTAGGGAAGGATAATTTGGTTTAAAGTCAATGTTTAATTCGCGGGCGATCGCCTGCCATTTTTCTTGCACAGCAGCTAAGGCATTGTGGTGCCCTGCCCGATGACCCATGCCATCAACATCCGGACACCCCACCCCCGGAAAACGGACTAAGGCCGTGATTAAAACGAGTAGGCGCTCGAAACTTTTTTGGTCAGAGTAAGGATGGGTTGTGGACACTTTTGGCATGATCTTGACCCAGGGCTAACCCACTATCTCTTTTATTGTCTACCAAAAGAAACTATTGCAGCATTGCTTCTATTGATTTTTAATCAAGTAAAAAGTTCTGTTCAACGATATTGTCTTTTTCGTGATTATGCTTGGTGACATTTGATTCAATAGGGTTTGTCTGTAGTAAGAGGCCATTTATAAAGCAAATGATTTTCTTAATTTGCCCCCTCAATCTCCTTACTAAACCTCCGGAAAATGGGGGGCTTTGATGACCGAAAATCTCCCCCAGTCTAGGGGCCGGGGGGCTTGACCAATCAGCTCTTAGTTTGGAGTTTGAAGCGATGTATCTTTCTTCACGCGGTATTGTTGTTCGGAATTTGGCGGCGGCCCTCATTAATGGTGCCATTACCCTGGTGATCCTTTTGATTGCGCCTCTGGGTTTAGCGGCAGTGATCATGAATACGATCCTCGTGGGACTTTCGACATTTTTTGTTTGTAGTGCGATGGATCTTGTCAGTGCTTGGCTATTGGGGGGCGCGACACCACCGCAATCTTTGGGGGCCACTCGTCGCGGTGATCTGACCCAAACTTCCCGCCAAAAGGATATTTATCCCTACGGCGATCGCCAAGACCGATGAGAACCCTCTATGTGTCGGAGCAGGGTTGTTATCTGCGGTTACGACAGGAATATTTAGGGGTTTGGCGTCAGCAGGCTTGTCTCACGGAAATACAGTTGCCCCACCTGGAGCAGGTGCTCATTTTTGGGCAGTCACAACTCTCCACCCAGGCGATTCGGGCTTGTCTTTGGCGGGATATTCCGATTATTTTTCTCTCGCGGATGGGTTTTTGTTATGGGCGCATTATGGCTCTGGAGCGGGGTTATCGCCATTTATCTCGGTATCAGCAAGCGTTATCGACAGTGGATAAGTTAACGGTGGCCCGGGCGATCGCCGGGGCGAAGCTTCAGAATAGTCGGGTGCTCCTCCAGCGGCAGCAGCGTAAACGGCCCCTAGAACCGGTCGCCTTTGCCATCGAAAGTTTGGGGTATCTGCGTCAACAGATTTCCGTCGCTGATTCTGTGGAACGAATTATGGGGCTAGAAGGGGCCGCCGCCGCCAGTTATTTTAATGGCCTGAGTTATTGTCTACGCAATGATCAGTTTCCTTTTATGGGGCGATCGCGACGGCCACCGTTGAATCCGGTAAATGCGCTGCTCAGTTTTGGTTATCAGGTGTTGTGGAACCATCTGTTTAGTCTGATCGAAATTCGGGGTCTTGATCCCTATCAGGGTTGTTTGCACCAGGGTTCAGAGCGTCACGGGGCTTTAGTTTCGGATCTAATCGAAGAGTTTCGCGCCCCTATTGTGGATAGTTTGGTTTTGTATCTCGTGAATAAAAACATCATCAAGCCAGATCATTTTATCTATCGGGATGGGGGCTGTTTTCTAAATCAAGGGGGACGCAAGGTTTATCTGTCGGCTTTTGTGCAGCAGATGGAAACGACTATTTCCATCGAGGATCGTCAGGAACCGCGCTGGCATCTGTTGACGCGACAAGTCCGTGCGTTCCAAAATTTTGTTTATCGTCCGGTGTTGGGCTATGCACCCTACGAAATTCGTTGATGTTTTATCTGGTGGCCTATGACATTTGTGATAACAAACGGCGCAAAAAGATCGCGGATCTGCTGGAGGGCTACGGGGTGCGGGTGCAATATTCTGTTTTTGAATGTCATCTCTCTCCCAAAAAGTACAAGGAGTTGAAAAAGCGGCTTTTGCGTCACTACAAGGAGGATAAGGGGGACAGTTTACGGTTTTATCCGGTTTCCGGTCATACTTTGTCTCAGGTAGAAGTTTGGGGATCTCCTCCTCTAACTTGTCCGCCTTCTTCAACGATTATTTAGCGACCAATGTGGGAAATGGCTGAAAGGGTACCAACTGTGTTCTATTGCTCGACTGCTTGTCTAGAAAGGTTTTCAGGGATTTTTGATTGGGTTTTTTCCTTAGAGTCTGGTAAGATTTTGCTATCGGTCGCAAATGCTTGCTGGAGTTCTCTCCGAACAAGCTTTTGAAAGACCAGCGTTTCTCTTTACCTGAGAAGCAAATAGATTGGAAACCTGACGGACTCCATATCCTCAGTCTGTTCCATGAGGTGTTTCTCTTTACCTGAGAAGCAAATAGATTGGAAACTTAAAGTATACAAATTAGCGATGCTCCTAAAAAAAGGGGTTTCTCTTTACCTGAGAAGCAAATAGATTGGAAACTAAAACCGAACATATTATTAAACCCACTATAAACAAGTTTCTCTTTACCTGAGAAGCAAATAGATTGGAAACCATCCTCCTCGATAGGGTCTTCCGGGTCATCGTAGACAAGTTTCTCTTTACCTGAGAAGCAAATAGATTGGAAACACCATGAAGAAACGCCGTCGTAAATAACCTGATTCCCCCGTTTCTCTTTACCTGAGAAGCAAATAGATTGGAAACTTGTGGGACTTAGCCCACTTGGTTGCCAGAGCAAGCAGCTTAGGTTTCTCTTTACCTGAGAAGCAAATAGATTGGAAACATTGCATCTTGGTAAACAGTCATGACAAAATACCCAGGCGTTTCTCTTTACCTGAGAAGCAAATAGATTGGAAACGATATAGGCAATGACGTTGGGGTTGTCGCGCAACTTGTTTCTCTTTACCTGAGAAGCAAATAGATTGGAAACTTTTCCAAGGTTTTAAGCTCAGATGCGTTCTTAGCGGCCGTTTCTCTTTACCTGAGAAGCAAATAGATTGGAAACATCCCCACACTGAATCTTTTGAACGCTACACTCACCGAGTTTCTCTTTACCTGAGAAGCAAATAGATTGGAAACCAGACTCCATGTCCTCGGTTGCTGCTTCTAACATCTCGTTTCTCTTTACCTGAGAAGCAAATAGATTGGAAACGCTGACACAGCCTTCTTCAATTATCGCTTAAAGATCTCATGTTTCTCTTTACCTGAGAAGCAAATAGATTGGAAACCATAGCATCCTGCACCCGTTTCCGGGAAACGGCTAACTCCTTGAGTTTCTCTTTACCTGAGAAGCAAATAGATTGGAAACAACCCTTCATCAGTACGAAGGGTTTTGTCAAAGTCCTTCGTTTCTCTTTACCTGAGAAGCAAATAGATTGGAAACCATACTCTTCTTCGGCAAGTCGCCCTATATTGTGAAGGCGTTTCTCTTTACCTGAGAAGCAAATAGATTGGAAACCTGGAGGAAGCACAGGCTCTCAAATCTCAATCTGGCAAGTTGGTTTCTCTTTACCTGAGAAGCAAATAGATTGGAAACGCCCTTGCGCCATTGCTTGCGAGCTTTGGCGTTGACGGTTTCTCTTTACCTGAGAAGCAAATAGATTGGAAACACAGCCCTTTTTGTAGGAGTACCGCTAATCTTGTTTACAGTTTCTCTTTACCTGAGAAGCAAATAGATTGGAAACATTGGAAGAGATCCCGTACTCGAGGTTTCCCCTCCAAAGTTTCTCTTTACCTGAGAAGCAAATAGATTGGAAACTGGTCTAAGCTGTATGACATCTTTAAAGGTCGATTAGTTTCTCTTTACCTGAGAAGCAAATAGATTGGAAACTGTTACGCAACCACTTCCAGCACTCCAAGGTGTCTTGCGTTTCTCTTTACCTGAGAAGCAAATAGATTGGAAACCAGGGTGTCCATGGCAATATTGAGCATTCCCATGGCCCAGTCATAGCGAGTTTCTCTTTACCTGAGAAGCAAATAGATTGGAAACTGGTGTTCAACCCAGTTTGTTAGTGAAGCTACAGAAAGAGGGTTTCTCTTTACCTGAGAAGCAAATAGATTGGAAACCACTCTATTGTGCTGAAGAAGTTGGATCAGTTCGACGTTTCTCTTTACCTGAGAAGCAAATAGATTGGAAACAGTGCGTAAGACCAGCAGTAACTGCAGGAAAGCATCAGGTTTCTCTTTACCTGAGAAGCAAATAGATTGGAAACTGAAGAGAAGGGAGGGTACATATACTCCGGTCACGTTTCTCTTTACCTGAGAAGCAAATAGATTGGAAACAAATTGCACCGTGACATCAAACATCCCCTCTGGTTTGAGTTTCTCTTTACCTGAGAAGCAAATAGATTGGAAACGCTTTTGCCGCTTCGGAGCGGATGGTACGACCCTGCTTCTGTTTCTCTTTACCTGAGAAGCAAATAGATTGGAAACTGTTCAGCCGCTTTAGTCATGATGTCCTCCATCATCTGTTTCTCTTTACCTGAGAAGCAAATAGATTGGAAACTCGCTCTCTTCTTCTTTCCAACTGGCTTCATAAGACACCTCGTTTCTCTTTACCTGAGAAGCAAATAGATTGGAAACCCTCCTTGACCTTGTCCGTCAGGAGCAGCAGCTTCGTGGTTTCTCTTTACCTGAGAAGCAAATAGATTGGAAACTCCACAAGTGTTTGTGGAATGAAGCCTTGTGAACCTTGTTTCTCTTTACCTGAGAAGCAAATAGATTGGAAACTGATGTACCTCTTCGAGACGGTTAATTAATAAGCCCTCCAAGTTTCTCTTTACCTGAGAAGCAAATAGATTGGAAACCTGATTCTCCCCATAGAGAGAGATTTTATGACCAGAGTTTCTCTTTACCTGAGAAGCAAATAGATTGGAAACGCTGTTGACAATGATAGTCTTAAAGGTTAACCCCTCTGTTTCTCTTTACCTGAGAAGCAAATAGATTGGAAACTCGGTACGCTTGCCGTCGTAAATAGCAGCGATAATCAGTTTCTCTTTACCTGAGAAGCAAATAGATTGGAAACGCTAACGACAACATAAACTCCAACTGTCTTGACGCTAATGTTTCTCTTTACCTGAGAAGCAAATAGATTGGAAACTTTGATGAGCAGCATTTGGAACATTTGATCACTTTCTAAATGTTTCTCTTTACCTGAGAAGCAAATAGATTGGAAACCTAATGTCTGGTAAAGTTCCGCAGCGACTCCAAAAGGTTTCTCTTTACCTGAGAAGCAAATAGATTGGAAACGTGGTGGTCGAAATGGGCAGAGTTCACATCCTCATGGTTGTTTCTCTTTACCTGAGAAGCAAATAGATTGGAAACATTGTTTTAATTCCTTGTTTGTTTGTAGTGTGTTACGTTTCTCTTTACCTGAGAAGCAAATAGATTGGAAACTACGCCCTTGCAGCCCTTTCTCCATTTCCATTTCTTTTTCTGTTTCTCTTTACCTGAGAAGCAAATAGATTGGAAACACCATCCCAGTCAGTAGGCGGGAAATATAGCAATGTCGATGTTTCTCTTTACCTGAGAAGCAAATAGATTGGAAACCCCTCAATGATGATCTCATCAACTTCGTTATTGAAGGTTTCTCTTTACCTGAGAAGCAAATAGATTGGAAACTTTGAACCTCCAAGTTCAATTGGTTTGTAAACGGTCATGTTTCTCTTTACCTGAGAAGCAAATAGATTGGAAACCCAAAGATGAAAAATGTCACGGCGGACCATGTAAAGTGGTTTCTCTTTACCTGAGAAGCAAATAGATTGGAAACGCTGCACCGACAGATTGACGGACTAATCTAGGTTTGTTTCTCTTTACCTGAGAAGCAAATAGATTGGAAACGAAAAGAGATTTTTGAAGTTAAACATGGTTAAAATTGTTTCTCTTTACCTGAGAAGCAAATAGATTGGAAACCAGGAGGTTCCGGTTCTCGATCAGCGACACCCAGGAGGTTTCTCTTTACCTGAGAAGCAAATAGATTGGAAACCGCTTTTACGTCACATTGACGGTAGCAGCGAATGCCAACAGTTTCTCTTTACCTGAGAAGCAAATAGATTGGAAACAGGAAGCGGGAATCAGATTAGGTCTTACTTGGTTGCTTCAAGTTTCTCTTTACCTGAGAAGCAAATAGATTGGAAACATGGTGAACAATCCAATCTCGCCCTGGTGGGAGGGGTGTTTCTCTTTACTTGAGAAGCTAATAGATTGAAAGATCAAATTTTGTGTTATGTGCAGAGCACCAAATCAGAATTGTCATGACTGCATCAGCTTAGAAAGAAGCTGTACAATAAATCTGTACAATTCTTTTTTTTTGGCGTCCTAATGCTGATTCACGAAACCACCTATTCCCAAGCCCGCGCTAACCTGGCTAGCATCCTCGATCAAGTCCATGACCAATCCCAAATCATGGTGATCAAGCGACGAAATCAAAAAAATATCGCGCTCATTGCCGAGGAGGAACTGTCTAGCCTCCTCGAATCCGTTTATTTATTGCGATCGCCCGCCAATGCCCAACGGCTTTTTAATGCAATGGAATGGGCCGCAGAGGATCAAGGCGAACCCCAAAGCCTCACAGAACTCAAAGGAGAGTTAGGCATTGAGTCCTAGGAAAAAGAAACCTAAAGACGCGATAAAAAAAGTAGAAAAACGCTTATTTCAACCAGTTTTCAGCCCAGAATTTAAAGATGATCTCGCCTGGTGGTACCGCCAAGACCGCAAAAAAGGAGATAAAATCTTAGACTTGGTGATGGATATCCTCAATGACGATCCCTTTGTGGGTCTCGGCAAACCAGAACCGCTGAAATATATCGCTCCCGATACCTGGTCACGGCGCATCGATTTAGAACATCGCCTCGTTTACCAAATCAAGCAGAACAAAATTTACTTTCTGCAAGCTCGCTATCATTACTAAGAGCCTGTTGATAAAGCCCCCCGGCCCCCAGTTTGGGGGAGATTTTTAGGCAAATTCGTGGGTCAAAGTCCCCCAATTTGCCGGAGCTTTAGTGAGGAGATTTAGGGGGCCGCTCTAGGGATTTATTAACTTCATAAATGACCTCTAAGCCGCCGCCGCGACATACGTTAGATCCAAGTTAGTGGATAGGCGATCGCCCCTTAGATTGTTTTGCACCATAAATCAACAAAAAGAAAATAATTTTACTTACCCCAGAATTCGGCTTTATTGCTGATTAGCTAGAGTTTTGGGGTTTTGCATTAGATATTGGCTTTTGATAGTTTTCCCCGGAGCCTTTCCCTAGGATAAAGACACAGTCAGCAATTCGTCAGCATTCCAGTTGCCCTTGCCGCCGACCACATCAAATATCCCTAGAGAATCCCCAGAGAACAGTCCCCATGGTTGAAACCCAGAAAAAACCCATCTATCTCCCCGGTTATGCCGCCGTGGAACAACCCTTTGGCATCGATCCCCCTAATGTTCACTGTCCCATCTGTGGCCAAGCCACCTTTACGATCACAGCAGATAGCCACAACATGACGCCCTGTGACCATTTGGCCCTGATTTACGTCGGTTCCGTGGGTGAATATGTTTATCAATCCCCTACTTTCCAGGAACGAACTGCTTCCCTGGGGGTGCCAGACCAACCCTTTAAAGAATTTCCGCAGTACCTCAACCAAGCAGGTTATGACAATCAGCTATTGCTGTTAGAAATTACCTATGGCGGGATGGCCTGTGGCCCCATTTGGTACACCGATGTCTATGGCTATGACTACAGCATGATTGGCAAGGAAACTGCTGAGACAGCCTGACTCCCCTGGGCGGCTTGGATACCCAAATTTTAAATTGTTGTCCCTTTTGTGGTGAGAGAGTATCAACCGACTATGTACGAAATTGAACCCGTTGCCCGCGTATTATCAGAAACGACCCTCTATGACACTCCCCCTGTCTTTTCACGGGCCCAGGGCTTGCTGACCCATCAGCTGAATTTTCCAACGCTCAATGAAGAGTTAGTGATTCAACGCATTATCAACAATTACCAGGAGAAAAAGGCCCAGGAACAATCCCTCTGGCGTTGGGGTGGAGCCCTTGTAGGACTCTGTTTAGGACTTGGGGATGGCCTTCAGATTGGCGACATGGTTGGGTCTGCCATTGGTGCCAGTATGGGCAACCTGGTGAGTAACGAATTGAATTTGGCCGACGAAGCAAAACTGCGGGAATTAAATCTGGAATGGGTGAATACTCCCGAATCCTACGTTTACCATCGGCGGCGACATCGGGGTGATGCCCTACGGCGATTATTGATGATTTTGCCCCATCCCAATACTGGCCGACCCTGCGCAAGCTTTGGGGTGCAATTTCCCGATGGTTATGTTGCCCATTTGGGGATCTTACCGAACTTTGATCAGCCCCTGTTCTCAATGGCAGGGAGTGGCTTCGATACAGACTGGGTAAATGAAAAACAAACCTTAGGCATTATCCCCACGGACATTGGCATGAGCTTGCCGGTCGAGCTATGGCGTAGTCAACGCCAAGACAGTGTAATCGCAATTCCCTACCGAGTCCCTCACCATTGCCTGTACTAAACATGGAACATAGTAATCCTCTAACCCATAAACCGACCCTCAACACCATCGAGGATGACCGGTGGCAAGTATTTCAAGCTGATGCTCGCCGCCGTCGCCTCATTGCCCTGGGTGGGACAACGGCGGCGATCGCCACTGGCATATATTTCCAGAGCATCTGGATTTTCCTTACTGGGGAAGCCGGTCTCTGGTTAGCCCTCAGAACTTGGAGAATGTTGAAAAAATGACCTGGCACTATGATGATCTCCCCCCAGAAGAACAAACCTACCTTGATCAAAGGTTTACAGCCCATGGCCTCGATCCAGAACTAGCCTATGACTATTTGATCCCCGATGTGGTTAAAGCCCAAGGGCCCGATGCCATTGAAGCCTTTATGCGCCAAAAGGACATCTCCCATATCTATCCCCAAAGTGATTATCCAGAATTGGCTGATCAACTAAATAATGTCTTTTTAGAAGACCCGGATCTCAATGCTGCCCGGGGCGATCGCCTGGCTACACCCGATGAAGTATGGGCTGCCCATCAAGATAATTTAGCCGACGCCTGGGAGCTGTTCGGTTAACCATATAGGGGATTTTTAGCAGTATCGCGTCTAGCCTTTGGTAAAGCTTGGTCAAATTATGTAACCAAAAAGCCAATATTTTTAATAAAGCTTCATTACGGGCTTGAATATATTGAAAATCAACACTTTGACCCCTGCAATGCCCGCAATATTAAGAATTAATAATGAATAAATGACTTGTTTTTAAAATAACAATTAGCTAAAACAATAATATTGTCTTTTTAAAACTTTCCAAAATTTTTTTCCGAAAATCACACCACAACGCCCCCTAGACCTATACGAGGAGATTTAAACGAGTGGCAGGTAAAGCATATTGGCAGGCAAAAATTTGGGGTCTACTTCATGATCCCGCCCTCAAAGCACTCTATGGGAATCCGGGGCGTGGCAAAGAAGGGTTATGGGAAAAGCTTGCTTGTATGGAAGGCTGGGCTTCTCCGAAATCGAGCGAGGAAAAACAAGCATCTGAGCTTAGTGGCACATGGTTAGATCATGTCGGCTTATGTGATCTCATTTCTTCCGCCAGCGATCGCGGCATTATCCACTACATCCGCACAGCCGTAGACTACGGTGCAGAAGGTCTAGAGTTATCGCACCTATTGTCTGGGGAGAAATTGCCCCTCCGACTCCAAAACCACGCTGAAATCCTTGGGCAGAGCAGCAGAAAAACTTACCTAGAACAGACCGAAGCCGATCTCATTGACCAAATGCCCGCTGAAATTCGTGACGATCCTGAAGCTGCCCAGGCTTGTTTCTGGTGGCTATGGCGTTGTTTACCCCAAGCTGTCGCTGATAAATTTGGCGCAGCAAGTTTTCTAATGCCCGCCGAAACTCGCTTACCCGACGGTTCGATCTGGAGTCATGCCAGTATGACCGCTGCCTTAGCCGGAGCCTTAGCGGGATACGATACCGAGTTAGACGATATCCCAAAAGGTGCTCAAAATACCCCGAAATCTCACCCTTATCTGGCGGTGTTTACCTTTAGTCCCGTCCAAGAACTAATTAAAGCCAGTCGTAAAATGAAGGACTTTTGGGCGGGGTCATGGATTTTGCATTATCTTTCTGCGAAAGTCTGCTGGCGATTGGCTCACAAATACGGCGCAGATTGTTTTCTCTATCCCAGTCTTTATGGCCAACCGCTAATTGATCATTGGCTATTGCAAAAACATTCAGAATTTGGGGACTGGATCCAGCCACCCGATGACCGTCAACTGCTCACTGCCGGATTTCCCAACGTCATCATGTTGGTGTTACCGGAAGCCCAAGTAGCTGCAGCAATGCAATCAGCAAAGAATTTTTTACTTGATGCATGGCGCGAAATTGCGAAGGAAGTCCTGGCAGAATTGCAAGGCGATCGCCGTTGGCAAAGAGATCTCCAGGAGAGTGATCCCAGTTGGCAAGGTTGGCTGGATGCCCAGTGGCAAACCTATTGGAGTGCGGTGGCGATCGGTGCTAAAAATAGCAGCTTTAAGAGTGTTGGTATTCCCGCACCAAAAGAAAAAGAACAAAAATTAGAAGATTGGATTAAGGCGCAAAATGATGCCTTCAATGGCAACCTTTTCACGGATGCTGAACGGGACTTTTTTGAGAAAGCAACTGCGCAATTTATCGAACAACGCAATCGTAATTATGCAGGCAGCTTAAATGCCGGATCATGGTGGGCCGATATTTTTGGCCAGACCCGCCTTGCTCTCAATACCGTTAAAAATGCCCGTAACTGGAAACTTCCGACCGCTTTTGGCACCCGCTCTACGATCTCTGGCTTGGGGCCCGTCGTCCATCCCCAAGGCAATGGCCAACATCGTGATTGGCTCACTGAGGGGGAAGCGCAACATTATTGGCAACGGGATGCAGGCTTGTTTGATGGGATCGAGCAACTCAACGCCACTGAAACTGTTAAGCGCGGTTTAGAAAAAGTTTTACCCAAACTATTGGATCGAGATCCGACCGAATTAAAGGCTTATTATCCTGATTTAACCGTCGGCGTTGCGGGTTACCTCAAAACCCAAAGTGAGAAAAATGGAGAAGCTTTAAATCAATATCAAGATGCTTGTCGTGCGATTAGGACAAAAATTACGGCAGACCACCATGAAATCGCGAATTTTGTCCGGCAAGAGTGGGGCATTCCATGGATTGATGAGACTCATGATCCGTTATTTGAGAATTTGCCCCATCCAAGACTATTAAATGCAGGCTGGCTCGTAGAGGAGTTAGAAAACCTCGATAAGGAAGCTCAAAAAGTTTATCGTCAGGATCTACAGAACGAAATTCAGAAATTCTATCCCCAAAATAATCCCGCCAGTTGGTATGCGATCGCCGCTGGAGATGGCGACGGGATGAGTGATTGGTTGAAGGGAACCAAAATGGAGGCTTATGAGAAATATTTTGCTTCAGAATTATTGAACAAATTAGAAGATAAGAAGGGAGAAGATAAGACGTTTTATCAATTATTTGAAAAGTTTAGCCAGGTCACAAAACGGATGGGGCCAGCAACTCACAATGCGTTGAGCCGTGCCCTCCTCGACTTTTCCAATAAACTTGCCCCCTACCTCACCGAAGAACGCTATGCCGGACGGTTAATTTACAGCGGCGGTGATGATGTCCTGGCTTATACAAATCTGTGGGAATGGGATAAATGGCTCTGGGATATCCGCCAAGCCTTTCGGGGAGCTGAGGATGATCAAGCAGAGTTTGAGCGTACAGGTGATTATTGGCAGTATCAAGGCAACCACGACAACCTTGATCGCCCCCTCTTTACGATGGGTAAAAATGCAACTATTAGTTTTGGTTTAGTCATTGCCCACCATTCTGTCCCTTTGGCGATCGCCCTCGAAAATCTCTGGGAAGCAGAAGAAGGAGCCAAAGATCATGAGTATGAAGATTTCACCCTAGAAGGTAAGGAGAGCAGGAAAAAGAAAGATGCGGTGCAGTTGCGGGTGATCTATGGCAATGGCAATATCCTCAAAGCCACCTGTAAATTCGAGACTTTCCGAGCTTGGCAACAACTCTTAGAAATCACAGGTCTGGAAGCTTCAACCTTTGAAACGGCGGCAACCCTTTTAGAACAGCATCCTATTCCGACTTCAGTGGCGATCGCCCCATGGGTCAGTGCTTTTGTGGAGCGGCGTAGCAACCTGAATGAAGATCAAAAAACTTTTTTACGATCACGCCTAACCGAATTCCTAATTTGCCTCTGGAATACAACCAACTCCAAAGAGAGGGAAAAAGAAGCCAAAAACTGGCTCAAAGCGGCAGCATTTAATTTACGGAATAGAAGAATTTGAGGAGATAAGAATTTGAGGAGATAAGGAGATAGGTAATGGCAAGTCAATCTTTTGAAGATTTAGTGGTTTGGCAAAAATTCCATCAGTTTGTTTTAGGTGTTTATCAATTAAGTCAACAATTCCCAAAACAAGAAAATTATGGTTTAACCTCCCAACTTAGAAGAGCAGCCGTATCTATTCCCGCCAATATTGCTGAAGGATATAAACGACGAACAAAACCAGACAAAGCTCGATTTTTTAATATCGCCCAAGCCTCGCTAGAAGAATGTCGCTATTACCTAATTCTTGCCCATGATCTTCACTATGCAGATACCACTAATCTCAAAAAACAACTCGAAGAAGCCAGCAAACTTCTAAATTCTTATACCTATAAACTCACCCAATCCCCCTAACTTCTCTATCTCCTTACCTCCTAATCTCCTAATCCTATGTACTGGTACACCCTCACTCCCCTCGATATTCTGCTCCTCCGCGATGCTAAACCCTTTACCCCTGGTGAACGGGCCTGGGCTGGCAGCGTTTTTCCACCGAATGGTCATACCCTTGCCGGGGCAATCCGTAGCCTCCTACCCCAAGGTCAACAATTAAGTCTGATCGGGAGTTTATTCAGTTACAAGGAAACGCTGTATTTCCCCCGACCCCTCGGTTTTGTGGGCAGTAAACCTCTCTATCCTCTCAGTTGGCATTTGGAAAGGAGTTCCCTAAAAACTCAAATGCTCTGGGATAAATCCCAACCCGCTCCCCTGTCTACTCTGGAGCCGCCTCCATCAGAAAACGAACAGAAGGAAACAGAAAAACAATATCGTTCTTGGCTGCCTGCTACTGTCATCGACACTTATTTAAAAACGGGAAACATTACCGATGATGCTTGGTTACGAGATGAAACTATCGAGGGGGAAAAACAACCCTGGGAAGTAGAGAGTCGCCCCCATAATTCTATTGAATCTGGCACGCGTCAGGTCAAGGATGCAGATGGTTATTTCGTGGAAAATGGCATTCGCTTGAAAAAGGGCTGGAGTTTGGCGATCGCCCTCGATGCTGCTACCCATAATCACCTGCAATCCCTGACTGCTCCTTTAACAGTTCGATTAGGCGGGGAAGGACATCGAGTCATTCTCGAACATTCCCCTAAACTCGATCAACAATGGCAAACCATACACAATACTTCTGAGCAGAATTTACAGAAACAGGGAAAGGCGATCGCCTACTTGATCACCCCCGGCATTTTTGAGCGACCCCACAAAGGACAAGCCACCTGTCGCCCCTACCCCTGGGAATGGAAACTCAGCCATAACGATGGCGGTCACTTTGTCAGCCTCGCCACCGAAAAGGCCATTCCGATTAGCCCTCGCATTCAACTCGATAAAGATGGCAAAAAAAGTAGTATTCCTGCCCCCCAAGTTTTTGCCTCTCCCCCCGGAACTCTCTATTACCTAGACCAACCCCAAACACCTAATCATCCCCGTACCCAAAGGAACCGAGACCTTGGTTATTCCCATCTTCTCTGGGTGAACTACTCAGAAAGTAAAAATTGAAGAAATAAAGGCCAAGCACAACCTTCTGGTTCCTAAATTTTTTCTTATACCTTCCCTGCTCCTCACCGAGCCACCACTAGATTGACTACTAACCTTACCGTCACTAAAAATGTTTGATTTTCGACTCGGTTATCTTTATAGTCTCGCTCCCATTCACTGCGGTGGAGAGGGCGATCTCGGTAATATTCTTGATATTGTTCGAGAAGCTCATACTGATTTTCCCTATATTCCCGGCTCATCTCTGCGAGGCAGTATTCGTAATGAGCTAGCAGTTTTAGATTTTAGTGCTGCCGATACTCTTTTTGGCAAAGAGTTAAGCGGAGAAGGTCAAATGGGTGTTCACCAAGTATGGTTTGGTGATGCTCGTCTTCTCTGGGTTCCTATGCGCACAATGTCTCTCAATGGTCAGCAAGATGTTTTTACATGGGTTAGTTGTCATTCCTTAATCCGAGATCATGCTATTTGTGCTCAAACAACCTATCCTAGTTTCCCTAACCATGCTGTGGGAACAAGAAGTGGCACATTTATTGTTGCTGATGCGCAGATCAATGTTTCATCAATGAATGACGACCAAAAAAAGATTTGTAACTTAGCGACTAAGTTTCCAGAACGACTAGGTAAGGCTGTTCAGCAAACATGGCAAGACAATCGTGTTGTGTTGTCTGACAGTGACTTTTACACATTGATGGAACATTCCTTGTGGACGCAAATTCGTAACAAAATTCAAGACTCTGATGATGGTGCTAACCGAGAAGGTTCTGCTGAAGTCTTTTGGACAGATATCTGTATTCCAAGAGATACGGTTTTTTATTTTTCTTGGGGCTATAATCCGCTGCAAAATAATTCTTTGACCCAGCAACATCATCAACAGTTACTCGACATTATTCAAGGTCTGATACAGGTTGGCGGTCAAGCAAATGTTGGTCGTGGTTGGTTGCAAGCATGGGTAGCTAAAGATGCTTCTCCTGTGCAATAGCCGACATTTTAAACATTTGAATACTACAAGGAGATCAACAAATGTCTGCAATGAGTCTTAAAGCCTATGATCACATTCAAGGCTATTTAGCAGATCGTCACCAAACCACTATTAACCAAGAAGATTTAAACGCTATTTTGCGCCTATCTCAACACTTGCGTATCTTTGGTTTATTGTCTGCCGTAGGTTATATCAATCAACAAAATGCTCAAGGAGGTCAAGTTAGAGAACGTACTGTGCCCGCTTGGAAGAGTCTCTTAATTCAGCAACTTGGGCTGAATCCTGATTTTACTCAGCGAGCTTTAATGGATCATGTCATTGAGTTACAAAGAAATCAACCAGCGCAATATTTAGCACAGTGGCGACAAGCAATGGTGATGAGTAAACACTGGAATTTTTGGGCAAGAGCTTGTGCGAATGACTAACTAAAGAGACGAGATTTTCTACTATGTATACACAAACTTTGTTGACAGATTTGTTAGCGGAACAACACCAACAGCGAGGACAAACTGGCTTGTTTAAAAAGGGAATTTTTACCCTGTCTGAACGGGCAAAAGTTGGATCGTTCCCCCACCCAGATGTGGAAACCCTTGTCTCGGCAGGAGAACCCTGTGGAAACTGGAAACCTACTCAAGGTCGTCCAGAGGACAAGCGTAATGTGAATGAAAATTTACAGCGTTTGGCAACGTTACCCCTCAATGGCTATATTCCCGGCTCTTCCATTCGGGGTTTAGTCCGGTCATGGGCGAAACAACATCCTGATATTTATCCTCAGATGATGGCATTGTTAGGCGAACAAACAGGCAATGAAATCAGATCTGGCAAAATCGAGTTTTTAGACGCTTGGCCACTACAACCCACACGTTTAACTCTGGATATTGTTAACCCCCAAGAAGATTTTCAGGTTTTACATCAAGGGCAAGGTACCCCTCTTTCCCATTACACTCTTGGTGATGGTGAACTGATTCAGTTTGAGGTTGCGATCCGAGGGATTCCGCATCGGGCAACACTGGAGGATGTCGCAACAGTTTGGGGTTGGGTTGAGCAAGCTCTCACCCTATCTGGTATCGGTAGTCGGACTGCTTCGGGTTATGGGGTGGTAGAGCGGGACGATGTTACACCCAAATCTCTACCAAACTATTCTAAGAAAGTCCTCAGTTTTGATCTGTTTAGTCAGGGTTGTTATGGTGCCTCAACCCAAATAGGAACAGAGGAGTTACGACCATCCCACTGGCGAGGCTGGCTGCGCTCTTGGACACTAAGATTTCTATTGGGTGTGATGCCCCAAGAAAATGCTCAAAAGACTTTAGCAGAGTTGTTTGGTGCGATTGAGCCACAAACTTATAAAGGTTGTGTTTCCATTAAGATGAAACCGGGTAATATCTGGGGCGATCGTAGTTCTAATCAGCCTCGATTTTTCCGCTGGTCAGGCAAACTAGAAATCCACGCACCAAGAGATATTCTGCCAATTATCTTGCCTATTGTGCGAGTTGCAGCCAGTGTTGGTGGTGTTGGTCGAGGTTGGCGCAGACCCCTCCATATTTTCCTGATGAACAACAATCGTCCTGCGGCTCGAGGTTCTTTTTTGAAACTAACTCACCGTCGCCAAGATCAAGCTTCTGGTCAATGGAAAACACAGAAATATTTATTACCCCCCCATCAACCTCAGACTTGGCAGAATATTTATCAAAGTTGGTTGGATAAAGTACGCGACAAATGGGGTGAGCGCCTGCAAATTGGCGTGAATGATCACCTTGAGGCAGAAGTTTTCTCGCCTACCACTTGTTCTGTATATTTGCTGCCGGGTCCCGATGCTGAACCTGTAGATTTTCAAGATTTAAAATGGCAGGAGCAGCGGGCAGTTGAAACCCGTGGTGATGCTATGTATCTGATGTATCAAGAAAATCGTCCACGTAACTATAAACGTAATCCCGCTTTGGGTGGTAGTGCTGGAGGGGGTGGCGCACATTGTTCGTGGGTCTCTATTCGTCGCTATGGCTTTCCACATCCTAATCAGGAGATACGAACAGCTTGTACAGAAGTTGCTTGTCTTTTTCTAGGGGGAGCGCAAAATCAACAAAATCATGTCAGATCTAGATTTTTGCGTGATTTGCAAAGGGCTGAAGGCAGTATTCATTTATTTGGCAGATAAATTATCAGCAGATATTGGTAAACAATGGATATTTTAATTATTACGGTTGGAACACGTCAGATTGGCTGGCAATGTAAAGATGGCATAATTCGTTGTTTTGGAGTTGATGGTAATCAAAACTATCCACCTCATATTGACGAACTATATGCTGAATTAAATATTGAGCGTGGTAGCCATGAAGCTGGCGTAAATTGGGGCGTGCGCCATCTTGGCGAAGCCTATTATCAGCATTGTCAACAGAATCTTGGAAGAGATTTTAGTGCAGTTCAACTACTCATGGATGGAAAAATTATCCGTGATTTAGCTGAACAAGGACTACAAACAATTATCCTCTGGGCAACCAATCAGCCGGAAAGTATACCGTGGAGATATCGCTCATCAGATACGCTTTGGCTAGCTCGTTTGATGCAACAAAAAATTAAAGCAGATTTTCCTAATCTTCAGGTTGATGTCATTGATACTGAACTCAATATTTCTGATACGCAAAAGGTCTATGAAGAGCTGCAGGAGATCGTCTTGCCGTTAGCCCTTGAACAAATTAATGATTCTCGTCACAATCCGAATCTGAAAGTTGCTATACAAACGAAGGGCTGTGCTCCGGCGATCGCCAATGCTGTGGACATTTTTTCAGGCACATTAGTGAGGCAGTTTCAACTTTTTAAAGTTACACCAGAAGAACCTGCTAACAACTACAGAAATGGGAGCGCAAAGTTTGCTCAAAAAGTAGAAATAATTACAGTTAGTGAGTACTTCTGGCTACTGGAGAAAAAGCGTATTGAAGGAGCATGGGATCGGGGAGATTTTGCTGAGGCACAAACTTGGTTGACAGCTCACCAAAGTAAGCTTTTAAGCTTGCATGAGCTAGCTGAATTGCTAAACCTGGCACGAAATCGAGAGGTTGCTCAAATTTTTAATAATAGACATTTAGGCCGGTGGCTAGCAGATGAGTCTACTGTGGCGATCGCTGGTAGCGTTAAATGTGATATCTGGAAAAAAAAGAGACAAGAAATTAACCAAGATCTGTTTAAAAAACTATGGGAAAATACTTTTCTTATCAAGATTGATTTACGGCTTAACTATCTAACATCAGCTTTCTTTAGCTTTGCTCAGCTCATCGAGCAACTGTTATTTCTTCGAGCTCAACAAGACAACTGGATTGAGCGTTATATTGAAGTGCCAAACGATTGGAATTCTCAACAGAGAATGTATGATCCCAACTTAAAACAATTAATTGATGCTCTAGAGAAAACATTACCAAATAACAATGAATCAAGGTACAAGATTAATATCCTCCATGAAATTAGGAAGTCAAGAAATGATTTAGTCCATCAAAATATGCCGATTGTAATCAATAGCTATGCACAAATTATTGATTTGGATCGAAATAAAGCCAATCAAGCTTCTGTATATAATCAATGTATTGAAGTCTTAAGCTGGATTTTGAAAGATAGAGAACAAAAAAAAGAATCAACATTACTTGAATCCTTACACCTATGGGGTCTTGAAATGATTAAAAAAGTTAAATGATATCTAAAGTTTTTATAATCTAAGACTTACATTTTTTTTAGGCTTACATCGTGTTTATTTTAATAGGGGCACCGGCATCAGGAAAAACTTGCATTGGTGGATATTGTATTTCTAAAAACAAAAACTATAATTTAATATCTACAGACAATCTACGAAATCAACTATTCGGCAACGAAAATACCCAAGGAGATTGGAATTTAATTGAAAAAGAAATATTTAATCAAATCACAGAAGGATTAAAACAAAAACAGAATATTATTTATGATGCCACCAATGCCAAACGAGCGTGGCGAATTTCCTTGATCCAAAAACTTAGAGAATCCATAGACCCAAATATAGAGATTGTGGGTTGGCATCTGAAGACTCCTTTAGCAGTCTGTAAAACTTGGAATAGTGAGCGTTCCCGACAAGTCCCAGAGGAAGTGATCGAAGAATATTACCAAGCCCTCAAACAATTCCCACCCATTGCTGCAGAAGGATTTACCGCCGTCTACGATGTGCCCTACAAAGACGGAGCATTAGATCTGAGCGTTTTTGATAAAAAATTAGGCCAACTCAGCAAAACCCAAATCAATCGTCGTAATCGCACCAAGCACCGAAAAATTGAATACCATCAATATTCCCGCTTACTAGATTTTGAGCGGTTAATGTACCTGATTAGCCTACTCATTCAATATCCTGGCCTCGGTAACCTTCAGCAGACTGACCCAGAACTATTAACCAAAATCCTAGGAGAAACCCAAGCCTTTACCCAATCCACCGCAGAGATCGCCGCCGTCCTTAGTCAGACCCAACACCCAATTTATGCAGACCCTAAAGCGATCCAAAAAGATCTAGAGTGGTTGACCAATAATCACATCATTGGTCAGGCTGAAATTCACGGTGACTTACAACTAGAAACCATTGAACTAGCAGACAACGAGCCTACCCATCCCTACTCAGACCGTGAACCCTTCACCCGTCTCATTAATACCATTCGCTTCATCGTCAAAAACCCCTTTCTCTACGATTCGACATTGGGTAGCCTAGGAACCCTAATCGAAGCAATGGAGAGTCAAAACATAGTTCAATTCGGGTCTTCCAACAGTATCCGCAAAGATATCGAAAAGATCCTTAAACCCTATGGCATCTTACCCAACCGACCGATGAAAAAAGGCTATTGCATTGGCACAGGAATCCTATCAGAGAATGACCTATTACAGGTCTACCAGTTGCTCCAATCCCAAGTACAAAACCTAGAAGATCCCCTCGCCCTAGAACTTTATCAACGATTTCAAGAACGCCTAGGCAACTTGGGGCAGTCACCCCGAAGTCCCTACCCAGTGCTAGCAATCCATAACCGTAACATCGTGGACTTAAGCCAACTATCCACCACAGCCCTCCCTGCAAGAATCCAAGACGTAGAACGAGCCATTAGTACAGGCAGAGCCCTGGAACTAAGCCGAATGCTCAATAGCGGACGCTTTGCAAATACCCCAAACCCAGAAGGTGTATTTATGGCCTATCCCATCCAAATCGTCTTCTATGACATTGCTTGGTATTTAGGATTTGAAATCCTCGAAGGAGAACAAGCCGGTCTTCTGTCTTTTGAGCGCATTGATCGCCTGCGACTAGTGCGAGAACTGCCCCAACAACGTCCTAAAGGAGAACGAGACTTAGCCCTGAAAAAACTAACACAGCTCATCCAGAGTAGTGGCAGCATTTTTATTGGGAATAAAGTTGATGATCAGAAAAAGTACCTGAGCAAAGAAAAAGGCAGCAAGAAAACCGTTGAAATTAAAGTTGAACTGCTGTGCACAGAGCCAATCTTCCGTTTTATCAGCGAAGGGAACCAGCGTTTTCCAAAGAGTCAGATGAAGATGTCTACCCGGATCAGTGGTTCCCCAGCTCACAGAAAGCAAGCACCCTATACCTTGCCACCATCATCCGATCAAACACATCCCCACCGTTTTCAGGTGACCTTACCCAAGTGGGCCTTGAATGACATCAACCTACTGCGTTGGATTGTGGGCTTTGGCGAGCAAGTGAAGGTCGTAAATCCCCGAGAATTAGTCGAGATCGTTAAAAAGCACGGAGAAGGAATCGTCAAAACCTATGACATAACAGCATAAATTCGTCATTCGCATCAAACTACCTGACATCCCATTTTTCCGCCCCTAAACTGCAAACAGTCGATGGAAGGGAGACGGAAAGATGAAACTGAATCAGGCAATGAAGACGGTAATTGACGCGACCATTGCGAAGCAATACGAGCAACAAAGCACCTGTGACGTGTGGCAAAAAACAGTGATGTGTAGAGGTGATTATGCTCAGCGTAAACTGATCCTACGTCAGGGTAAAGCAGACTTTATGGCTGGAGAAGCAGGGTTGAGTCCATTACAGACGGTCATCCTATATTGTCGCCACTATATGCAGATGCACCTAGCCAGTAGCCGCTACCTGTTTAAGCTATTCAGCATGGCAAAATCAACCGTTGACTACCCTTTACATACCGACGGGGTAACAATGATTGACTTTGGTTGTGGCCCCATGACCTCTGGTCTGGCCTTAGCTACTCATATCCAGGAGCTCCATCAGAAAAAAGCCACCATCAACTACATCGGCATCGACCACTCAGCCGCCATGCTAGAAATGGCAGCAGTCTTTAGCGATCGCCGAGAACTCTTTACCACTGCCTCTAATTTTCAGTTCCAGCAAAAGTGCCATCATGCAGAAGAGCTCATTGAAATGATCAATCACCTGGAAAAGGACGGCCCAAAATCCACCATCATCCTCAACTTTTCCTACCTATTTGCGAGTGAGACCTTAGACCACAAGCAGTTAGCCCATACCATTAATGGAATACTGAAATATTTCGGAGAAAGAAAGATTGTTTTTTTCTTTCAAAATCCCCCAGGAGATTACTTAAATAAAAAATGGATTCTCTTCAAAGAAGAGTTAGCTTTTAATCTGGAAAGTACCACAAACCAGATTTTGGTACCTTACTATGAATATCAATTTTTCAAAATAAATAAAGTAGATGTGCCAAAACGAGCGATAAATCTATACTACGAAATCCTAAGAAATTACTAAATCTAACAAATTTAAAATGGGGGATAACAATATGAATTCTAACTTTAATAATCAGCAATTAGAGTTGTTTGCATCGGTCACAATCAACGAGCCTCAAATACCAGGATTACAATATATCGAAGAATTTATTGATAAACAGACAGAACAAGAACTTTTAAACCTAATCGATCGACAAAGATGGTTGATGGATTTAAAGCGTCGCGTCCAGCACTATGGATATAAATATGATTATAGAACTAAGAAAATTGATTATTCGATGTACCTGGGCATTCTACCTGATTGGTTATTTCCCATCATTGAGCAAATGGTTTCTTTAAACTTAATCTCTGAGCTTCCAGATCAGGCAATTGTGAATGAATATCTCCCTGGTCAAGGAATTACATCTCATGTTGACTGTAAGCCCTGTTTTACAGATACGATTATCTCTCTGAGTTTAAACTCACCCTGCGTGATGAATTTTGACTGTATTGTTAATAGTGAGCGGCAATCAAAATTACTCAAACCTAGAAGTTTAGTCATATTACAAGGAGAATCTCGATATCTCTGGAAACATGGCATTCCACCCCGTAAAAGTGACCAGTGGAAAAATCAGAAGATCATGCGCGAGCGCCGCATATCCATCACCTTTAGGAAAGTGATTATTTAGAGCATATTTTCACTTAATATATCATTGATTTTTTCTGACTTTACGTTTCAAGTAATCCTTAATTATTTTTTTAGTCATGCAAACACCAATTCCACCACTTCCTGAATATTATCCAGCGAAACTTGAGTTTCCTAATCCTGTGACTCATAAATCTATCCTCTCACAGCAGCAGATTGCTGATAAAGTTTTTTTTCTCCTTAAATGTGCCTTGATTTGTGATGCAAAAGATCTCCATGGCACAGCAATTGTGACTCAGGATTTGCAGCAACGAGCCCACTTAAATGCAAGCCTTATCACGATTTCTAGTTTTGTGAATACCCTTGGCATTGCGCCATTTATTTTTCTTGCCCTGGGAGGTTTTGGGCTTTTTTTATCCCCAGTAGCAGCCATGGTTGTCTTGGGAGGAATTAATGCAGCATCCAATCACTGTGGAGCGATCGCCGCGAGACATGCCCCTGGTTATCGGGTGCATGCGTGGCATGGTCTAGGAGGATTTTTGATGATTAATGCTCTTTTGACCGTGTTTACGGGGCCGGGTATTGTGATGTTCACGAATCAACCTGCTGTGAGGCAAACATTAGCTGAAGCGGTCATTCACGAACAACGGGAACGATTAGACGTTCTCAAGCAACCTGCTGAACTGGATGAACTTAAGGCTGAGATTAATGAATCTAAAGCACTCCTGCAGCAAATTGTCGCGAAGGAAGGGGAAGTTGCTTCCCGGAATAATCCTGAATGGCAACGGCTCCAGCTCAGCCTTTATGGCTCCTATGAAGAACGAAATACTGATTGGACGACGGTAAAAACCCCTAATTTGCCCCTGACCCAAAAGCTTGAACGCCTTGAAACAGAAAATGTGGCTGCTTATGAGGCCGCCAGTACCACATTAGATGAAGCCCTAAGCCGACGCATTGAATACGGGGATGATGTGCAGTTTCTCCAGGCAGAAATGCCCCGACACTTTGAAAGCAAGTTTCAGCCTGATCACAACCTGAAATCTCCCACTGACGGAGTGGCGATCGCCACTCAATTATTTATCAACGATTTCAAAATGGGTCGTTTTGAACAACTGGCTTTTCCGATGTTGATGGCGGGAATTTCCGTTGTTTTGAGTGCTACGGCCTGCCTGTTGACCTATAGTTTTGCCCGGAGCCCCGCTGTCCAGGATAGCTTTGACCCTAAGAAAAAGGCTTTAGTCCAAAAAGCCGTGCATATCCTTCGCCAGCGTTATTACCAGGCTCAAGGAGCTGAGGAGGACATCCATGATCAATAACTATCTGACTCAATCTTGGTATGGGCCAGACCTTGCGACCCTCGATCACATTGAAGCCACTGGTGAAGTCTATCATTCCTGGGAAGTGATGGAATTGATTCAAGCGCTTGAACAACAAGCTCAAGAGGAACTTGAGGCCCGCGATCGCCAAAAACGAGAACAGCAAGCCCAAGAGGAACTTGAAGCGCTGGAACAGCAAAAACATCTCCAGCAAAAATTAGCTGAACTAGAAGAACTTCAATCCCAAAAACAAGACCAGCAAGTCCCAGAAGAGTTTGAGCTACAAAGCTTAGATACACATAGCGATGATGCTGTCCCTGGGGCTGTCGATTCGGTGATGGTTGCGGCCTATGAAGAAGAGCTGATGTCTTTAGGAATACAACTCAAGCGGCATTGCCAAGATCTATCCCAAGCCTTGACCCCCACCATAGGAACCCCAGTAGTGCAATTCTCTAGCACTCCAGCAGAGGTTCAAAATCACATTGACCAAATTCATCAAATTATTATGCCGCTGCTGAATTTAACCTACAAATATCAAAAATTTCTTGTGGCAACAGATCGTCGGGACAGCATTACTCATTGTTACTATCAGCGGGGATTAAACTACTGTGCCAATTATCTTGCCCAGCGGGCTACCCTAACTACCTTGACTGCGGAATTTAAAACAGCTCTCCGGCCGGCGATCGCCCTAGAACGAATTTATCGTTATCTCGATCAACTACCTAGTCTCTACTATTCTCTGGCAAATCGACTACTGCAAACACTCTGGGCGCAGGTACCTGAGGCAGATTTGTCCCCTGAAGTTTTGACTCCAGAATATCTACCTGAAGAGGCAGTAAAAACCCATGAAATCTATGATTCGTAGCATTATTCAAAACCTTGACACCCTCATTTTTTGGCATCATACGGCTCCTTTTCGCCCTACTTTTTCCAAGGAGCGTCTCAATGATGCTCAGTTTCAACAAGCAATCCAAAGCGATCGTCGTGACTTCAGTCGAGTGGTATTTGTAGGAGTAGACTTCAGCCAATATTCTCTCCAGGGATTTGTGTTTTACCAAGCAGATTTTCGCCTATCTAATCTATCTGCTTCCGGCATTAACCTAGCTGGTGCAGAATTAACCGGTGCTTTTCTCCAGAATATGAACCTAGCCGGAGCAAGTCTCGAAAATGCGATCTTGCGTTATGCGAATCTCGAAGGTGCGAACCTTTCCAACTGCAATCTCAAAGACGCCAACTTGAGTAAAGCAAATCTGACCAATGCCCTCCTTAATCAAGCGCAACTCACTGGAGCCACCCTAGTGCGGGCTAAAGCCCAAGCTGCTAATCTCAAGGAAATTCAAGAAGAGGGACTCAATGCTCATCAAGCTGATTTGCGTGGGGCCAATCTCAGCGAAAGTATCTTGAATGGTGCAGTCCTAACCCAGGCCCAGTTGGACGGAGCCAATATCGCCCACAGCGCACTACGGAGCAGTAACCTTGCTGAAATTCAAGCCCCCCAGCTTAATGGGGTTGGTTGCGATCTATCCGCAGCAGAACTACAAAATGCAAATCTCCAGGGGGCAAATCTCCAGGATGCTATTTTGCAACGTACCATGTTGCAGCAGTCAAATTTAGCAGGGATCCAGTGGGCCCGAGCAGATTTAGCCTATGCGACTTTAAGTGGTGCTAAGCTCAGCGATGGCGTTTTTGATAATGCCAACTTGGAAGGAGTTAACTTAGCAAAAGCTGTGTTGAACGAAAGTAATTTAAACCATGCCTATTGCGCAGGCATTAATGCTGCACGAGCGAATTTAACAGGGAGTAACCTTGCCAATGCTGACCTCCGCAATGCAAATCTCCAGGGAGCCGATCTGAGTGGTGCTAACTGTGCCTGGGCTGATTTACGGGGAGCAAATTTATTAGGCATCAAAAGTGCTGGCTTGAGTCTGGAAAATGCGGATCTAACCGAGGCCAGCGTTTCTGGATTAGACAGCATCGGCGCTACGACCTGGCTTCCCAAGGAACATGCTATGCGGCGCTGATAACTGAAAAGGTCATGGGTTTTCGAGATTGGGAATTGACTATCACAAGGTTTAATGGAAAGTGTAAGTTTCAGATAGATCCAAGCAAAAGCTTAACCGAAATTACTTAGTATTTGCCCTGTTAATGCTTGGTCTGAACATACTTTACCGGAACAAAAACAACGCCCTATACCAGAAGATCAATAGCTCGTCGATTAGAACTTAATCATTTTTTCTTAGTTTTATTTTTAATTAGCCATGAATGATAAACGCCAACAACTCCAAGAACTACAGATACTACGGGACGAAAACTTAATTAGTGACGAAGAATATTCTAAACTCAGACAAGATATTCTTTCTGGCAATAGTCTTCAACCTCAAACTTCCCTAGAAAAGTTAGCCCAGAAAAAGATTTGGGTAGTGGTTTTATGGGCGCTATTTATTCCTCTGGGGGCTTACGTTTACACTCGTCGCTGGAAAGCATTTTGGGTTACCTTTGCCTGTTTAGGCACATTGGGATTTGTGATTGGCGCAGGCAGTGAAGATCCAGAAGAAGCTTTTGCTAATGCCTTTGCTGTTGGTTCTGTGGTCACACCATTGGTGGTCGGCATTGATAACGGTATGGCGATTAGTCGCGCTCGGGAAAATAAACCGGATTGGAGCTAAACCAAACTATGCTCGACTGACTTGGGAGTCTTTCGGGTGAAATGAATTTTATGAACTTTATGAGTTTGATCGAGGTCAATGGAAATGCGACAAATACAACTGACGCGCCAAGCCATTCAAGATTTACGTAATTTACAGAGCACAGGTTCCCTGAAAGTGCCTGAACGCTTATTTGAGCGGCTTACAGAAACGCCCGATGATAGTAATTTTCCTAATACAATTCACTTTTCAGGCGGAGGTTGTGCAGACCATTGGCGATCGCGCCTTGATCTAGGGGGTGGTAGTTCTCTGCGGTTGATTTGGATTTTAAATCAAGAGGATGGTTCGATCCGGATTCTGTATGCCGCGCAGCGTAACGATGATACCTATGACATTGATATTAAAGCACTGCCTCGAGAACCCGCCTACACTTGGAATGGAGAAAAGGACATCGCTTGGTCTTTCTTTCTAAACGGAGGCTATAATTACAGCCCGGTGATGACCCAAGCCCAAAAATTGACGAGCGATCAAATTGGTCAACATACAGCAGTGAGCCACTATGGAGAAAATCCACGGATTGGTTTCTTCGCCCATATTACCCAAAGTCCCCCAGGCACAGGAAAAACGGTCACTGCCGCACTACGGGCCTGCGATCTATACAAAATGGGCTGGAATGTCCTTTTTCTTTTGCCCCAGAGCTTACTCGAAGAGGTTAAAGAATTCCATTGCCTGCAATCTATTCCTTCGGATATGTCCCAGGGATTTTTCTATGGCACGTTTCAAGACTGGGTCAAACATGCCTCTCCAGAGAGCGAATCCTCGATGTTATCCTCGGATGAGGAGCTAAAAATCCTTCAAGATCTGGCCCAAAGGGCTGAACAGTCCCAAGCTGGCCTGAATTTTCAGGGCATCAGACAAAGAGATCTGATTCTTTATCAATCTTTTGTTCTAAAACCGGACTCGGATCAAACCAAAAATACGGTCTACCAAGAAAATGCTGATCGAATCGAGGTACTCAAACGAATTTCTCCGGAATGGTGGGACCAAGCATGCAAAGATATTAATAAATTATCCCGCTCAGATATTGCGACTCGGCTCTGTGAACAATGGGAGCAAACTCCGGTCACGCTTCCAACTAAGGATAGAGTCGGTATCACCGTAATTATTGATGAGTCTCAAGATTATCTGCTGAGTGAATTAGAGGCGATTAAAAAGCTCTGTCGCGGTTGGCAGGAAGCCGGTCAACCGACCTATCTGTGGTTGCTGGGTGATCTCAATCAAAGAATTATGCCAGTTGATTTTGATTGGGGTGCCTTGGGACTCGTTAATGTGCAGGAACCGGATTGGAAGTGTTTCCGCAATTCAAAACGCATTCTTGAATTTAGTAATTTATTCTTAGCACCAGTATTAGAGAATGCGAGACAAAATAACGCGCGCTGTCCTTATCAACCGACTGAGGCTGACTATGCCTACAAAGTAGGCGAGAAGGTAAAGCTGATTAAATATCCGTCCTCATCAGAGGCAGAAGGCTTTTTAGAAAAGCTTTGTCAATCTTTGGGACGGAAAACTAAGGCCATTGAAGCAAGTAAATCATTGATCTATAAACTTGTTAGTCGGGTTAAGGTTTTATATGCTGAAACCTATCAATCGAAATATAACGATCAATTAGAATTTCTCAATGTCCATGAGGTGAAGGGACGAGAATTTGATACATCTGTGGTTTTTAATGCTTTTAAAACGACCACACCAGAACCAACCTCAGAGGATTGGTGGCAATGGTATACACTTTTGACCAGAACCCGTTCTCAGCTCGTGATTGTCATTACTGAAGCACAATATCAACTCCTTCTACAGTATCTACCGAATTTATCATCGGTCTGTGAGCTGATTGATTGTAAAAATGAGCCAGCCATTGATAATTTAATCCACTGGCTACAAGCAGAAGATGATGAATTGATTCTTGCTTTGCAGAAAAAAAATATCATTCGTCAATACATTCTCGATGCTTTGCAATTGGAGTCGGTGCTTCTTTATCGGGATATGTATGAAGTCCTCGATCAAATCAACTTTAAGGGGGAAGAACGCAGCGAGCTTGAGCGGGAGATGATCCTGCGGTTACAGGAACGATCCTTAGAGGAGCTCAAGGCAAAGTTAGCAATTTTGAACGCAGAAAAGGCCAATCCTTTACTCCAAAGTCTTCTCCTCCGGGCCATGGGGCATTATTGGGATGGGGCACGCAGGATAACAACCCTCAAAGATACTCAACCAACTGAATGTGACAGGGTTATGGAGGCGATCGCCCATGATCTTGAGGCTGTGAATCTATTTGTTGAAGCGGCAAGACTTAGATTTCAAATGCGGCAGATCCCCTATCCTGAACATCTGCCCCTGCCGGAGATTGCTCAAGCCGAAGGCAATCTGATCACAGCTTTAGTAAAGATTCTCAAATCCCAAGACAACGTTTATACACAAGGAAATTAACCCGATTATGAATCCTCAAAATATGACACACAATCATCCAGCAGTCCTCAAGGATAACGATACCTTAATGGCATTGGGTGAACTGGAAAAAATGTTGAAGCACGCGATCACTAAGGCTGAAAATTTATTAGAGGCAGCTTGGGATCGGGATGAGATTCAGCAGGTGATGGCAGAAATCGCAGCCGCACGACAGACCCTAAAATCAGCCAACGAGGCTTTGCATGACCACCAAGAGCGCGGTCAAAATCGCTTACAGGAACTCAGCTCTGGAACAGCCAAAGCCCAGGCCATATTTCAGGAACTTAAGGAGATCATTAACCAGGCAGAAAAGACCCACTCCCAACTAGAATCGCAAAAAGAAACAGGCGATCGCTATCTAGAATCCCTCAATACTTTGACGCAAAAACAGCGAGAGTACAAGGTTGATTTTGCCAAAACAAATCAAACATTAGAGGCCGCAGAAAATCTGATTTCGGCGCTAGATCATAAATACGAGGCACTAGTTGATGTCGAAGCCCACATTCTTGAATTATTGAAATGCCTCGATGGTTACCAGTCTATTCAAGAGTTGATTTTGTCTATTCAGGCGGCGACGGAAAAACTACAAGCAGAACAAATAATGGCTAGGGATGTTATTAAGCAAATAGCCAGCCTCCAGGAACAGTTTGATCACCTAATCCAGACCCAAAGCCTCAATGACCGAGAATATCAAATGCAGATAGAAAGGCTTAATGAGCAGGTGCAGTATCTCATCCAGGCCCAACGCTCCCCCTGGTGGTGGCCTGGTAACTGGTGGTGGAAAAGAAGGGCTACTTTTACGCCAAAACGTTTTTGAGGCGTCAACCTAGACCAAATTCTGGATGGGGTGCAGCAGCAAGAATTTTTGAGGAGGGAGAGAGAACGAAATAATTGATTTTATGCTCTCTCTCCCTATCTGTCAGGGGTTTTACACAAAAATCAGACGACAACTCTTCTGTTGAAGGTCAATTTCTCTGTAAAGGAAATCAACCCATTGGTTTTGGTTAGGGAAGTGCTTTGGATCTAGGCACAGTACCCAGTAAGCTTGAATCCCTAACTGGCGACGCACCTGAAAATAGGCGGCTTGATTAGCCTTGTTCAAAGTTTTGTAAGCTTGGAACTCATTGGGTACTAGACATACACCGACCCGGATCTTTTCGCCCATCTGATTTTCCAGACAGAGAACCGCATCAATTTTAAGCAGATCCCAAAAAGTATGGGGGTCTTCTGGATCCTGACGCTTGGCGATCGCCTTTTCGAGTTCCCAAGAGAGATGGGTCTGTACCAAGTTACTAACCTTGGGGAAGGCGAGATCGGGATGTGAATTGTCTAAAACTTGGAGACGGGCAGCGATGGCGCGGAACTGGAGATTTAGTAGAGACATACTGGTTTTTCCTCTTTTTTAGTTACAGACAGACACAAGAAGACCTTGCGATCTGTGCAGCTTCTAAAGGAAAAACGATTTTTTTCTAGCTCATCTACTAAATCAGTGGTTTGAATGACAAGATAACCACGTGCGGATAATATAGCACGAGTGATAAGTCATTTCTACATACTGAGGCTATTTTTTTGAGCTTTTAGGCAAATTTGGATTAAGTTCCGAAGCAACGGCTCCCCAATGCTCATTAGTCTGAGGGAAGAAGAATATTCTTCAAAGGTTTTGGGATCAAATGTAATTGTTTCGGTTTTTGACTTTTGAGTCAGTGACCATTGGCGATTGCCTTTATCTTCAAAAATCATCCCGGCTTGCTTGAGGCTTGGTGAGGTGGTGAGCCACCGTTCCAGATCCTGCCAAGCTAAGGGAGAAAGTGGCAGCGGTTGGCGAATACTCATGATGTCGGCTTCCACATCCATTTGCACCATGTCGTCGAGGGTGACTTGCAAGGGCGGGGCATCTAGGGCGTGGTCAAACTCAGAAAATAAAACATCTTCCTCTTGGGGATCGGCGCTCATGGTTGCCTGTTCGATGAGGGTGGGCACTTTGGCCAAGATAGGTTGCAGAGTACCGACAACGGAAGAAAAAGCATGGATGCGATCGCGGAGGCGCTGATAGACTCTGGCTTCTACGGTGCCGTCGTAATAGAAGTTGTGAATGATGACTCTGGGGAAAGTTTGACCGATGCGATCAATCCGGCCAATTCGCTGTTCGACACGCATCGGGTTCCAAGGCATATCGTAGTTAATCAATACGCCGCAGGTTTGCAGGTTCAACCCTTCACTGGCGGATTCAGTACAGAGCAGAATTTTTATTTCCCCCTGGCGAAATTCCCGCTTGATTTGTTCTTTGGAGACAGTCCGCCATTCGCCATCGATTAGTTTTTCACCGCCGCGCCCGGAGTAGCAAGCCACCTGGGGGCCATAGATTTGCTGCAGTTCTCCCCGCAGAAAGTCCAGGGTGTCGGTGTATTGGGTGAAGATGATGGCACTATCGCGATTTTGGAACTCTTGGCGGAGGATGGTGAGCAGGTGGGCAAATTTGGTATCTTCTCCAGTATTTTCAAACTGGCGTAGTAGGTCTTCGAGGTATTCGATTTCCTTGGGGTGAATCTCCTCCATAAAACTTTCAAGACCGTCAATGATGGCATCATCTTGGTCTTCGAGTTCGAGTAAGTCATCATCGCTCAAACCACTACCTTGCTGGGTCATTAGGGCATCTAGGCGACGCTGTAGAGATTCGCGAATGGCATAGAAAGAACTGGTCAATCGTTTGCGGTACAGGGTCATCAAAAACCCAAGGGCTTTACGATTTTCCTTTTGGGCAAGTCGATAAAAATCTCGGACATAGTCACTCACTTGGCGATAGAGTTCTGCTTCTTTGGTGGGTTCAAGGGCGATCGCCTGATCTTGGACATCTCTTTGGGGAATGTCCTTTTCGAGGAGGCCCCGTTTGTAATACTCGCGGAGGGTATTGCGGGTATGGCGAAACATCTTCTCTTTGAGGGGGGTGTGGATACTGAGATATTCCTTAGAACGCTCCATAAATTTGGTGTCGTTCAAATATTGCCGGAGGTTAATGGTGGGATATTTGCCGCTCCAAAAGTCGTCGAGACGTGAAGCCAGCAGGCGATCGCTTTGATTGAGGTAGGCCCGGAATCGAGGACAGGACTGACCGCCATACTTGAAGTAGTCCGCCGTCATTTGCTGCCAGAACTTCAGTAGATTTTCATTGGGTTGATTATCGAGGGAGGCGAAGTAATCACAGAAGACATCACCATAGCTCCAGTGACCTTCTAGACCAATAACTGAGATCAGGTCAAAGACTTCGATCGGGTCGATCTGCATGGGTGTTGCGGAGAGCAGCATTATGCTTTTTGTGCGTTCCCGTAGCTGTTGCAGGAGTTGGAGTAAGCGATTAAATTTTTCTTTTCGCTGTTGGGGAGCCTTGCGGCGGGCATGATGGGCCTCATCAATAATCACCACATCCCAGGGTTGTGCGGCGAGTAATTCTTCCATTCGGTCTTGGCGGCGCACAAGATGACTAGAGGCTAAAACTAAATTTTTTGTATTCCAAGGATTTTCGCTAGGGGGACAGAGTTCGCCGTAGGGGTCTGTGAATTGTCCTTTGTTATAACTCCAGAAGTGCAGGTTAAATTTCTCGCGCATCTCACTATGCCATTGGGGTTGGACGCTAGCGGGGGCAAGGATTAAAATTCGTTTTGCTTTTTGAGAGACGAGTAAATAACGCAAAATCAAGCCTGTTTCAATAGTTTTACCCAGCCCGACTTCATCGGCGATCAGGAAACTACAAGGGAAGTTTTCTACGACATGACGCAAGATTTTAATTTGATGGGGCCAGGGGGAAATTGGTATGGAATCAAGGCAATAACTTAGGCAACCTGCATGGGTCGGTAAGCTCTGCCATTTTTTGAGCATTTTCTGTTCAAAGATGATTGCCTCTGGAAGTTGCCCCCCTAGCTCCCCAACTTGGGGGGAATTTGTATCTGTAGTTGTATTCAAGTCCCCAGCATGGGGATTTAGGGGCTGATCTGGTAGCCCCCCAGCCCTCGAATCGGGGGAGCAAGAAGAATCCGGGAAGTCTTCATCTTGGGGATTTAGGGGCTTATATTCAGCACTAGGAGCTTTAACCTTCATGCTTTCCGCCGCTTTAGGGAGAGGACGAGTATCAAAATCCTTGGTGGGTGTCCATTGGGGCTTTTGTTTGGGTGTATAGCGTAAAAGTTTTTCGCGGATTGCTTCGGGCATGGCAAAGCTTTTTACCCTAGGCATTTGGTTTGTCCAGAGTTGCTCAAACCGGATGATTTCTTCCTGTACCCTTTGGCGTTCTCTCTCTTCTTCCCAGGAACTAAATACTTGAAATGACTCGGTATTGAGTTCCCAGCCGCTAATGGATTCATTGGCAGATCCATTCGTTACGAGTTGATTACCCTCAGCATCAGTAAAGATGCAAACTTTTTCGTGGAAGATGTGATTGAAATCTAAGGTTTCCTCTAATAGTTGGGGATCGCCGTTTTGTTTGAGGGGAAGGGCAATGCGGATATCTAACCTTCCGGCTTGGATGAGCCAACTGAGAATTTCAAAGTGGTGGAGCTGGGCAAAGTTTTTCGGAGGGGTGAGGTCTGTGTCTAATCGTTGGGCGATCGCCGCTCGGAGTTCATAACCTTTTTTAATGGCGGCGACATCTTGGGCATTGAGTTGACAACCGAGGATCAGGCGAATTTGACCGTCTTGGTTGAGCAGGGTTCCCAGTCCGGCGGCGACATGGCTCAGAATCGCGCTACTAAAAAACCCTGATTTGCGGTCGTATTGGATCGAACGTTCTAGGGCTGGAATATAAAAATCGGCGATCGGGTTATCTTGAGCGCTGGTGTAGCTGATTTTCCAAGGGTAGTCGGGGAGACAGTTCACTGTATATACTAGAAATATATATTCTTTTACTGAGTGTAATACCCCTAGTATGGCTCAACCTAAAACGGCAAAGTTATTTATGAATGGCAACAGTCAGGCGGTACGGTTGCCTCGTGAGTTTCGGTTTGAGGGGAAGGAAGTTTTTATTTATAAAGAAGGCGATCGCGTAATTTTGTCTCCGAAACGGCGATCTTGGCGAGATTTTTTTGACAATGCTCCTTGTGCCACGCCAGATTTTATGGAAACACGGGATGACCAGCCGCCCCAAGAGCGGGAGGACTTATTCTAGATGTTTTTGTTGGATACAAATATTTGTATTTACATCATCAAAGAAAAGCCGCCTCAAGTTTTAGAAAAGTTTGAACAAATTGAGCCCCACAAATTAGGGATCTCGATTATTACTCTAGCGGAATTAGAGTATGGGGCGGCAAAATCAATGAATCCTGCTAAAAACTATCAGGTTATTGAAGATTTTATCGCTTATTTAGATGTCTTTGACTGGGATCGTCAAGCCAGTCATATTTATGGTGAACTTCGAGCACATCTAAATCACCAGGGCACGCCTATCGGCATTTTAGATACCCAAATTGCGGCCCATTGCCTAGGCTTAAATCGTATTTTGGTGACGAATAACGTGCGGGAGTTTGAGCGGGTTCCGGGCTTAAAGGTAGAAAATTGGGTTTGATTTAAGGAATCAAAAGATTTTGGAAGGGTTTCGTATTTTTCCAGCGATAAACGCCGAAATCCCGTTGGTCTGTAGAGAAGATTTTTCCCTGTCCGAGTTCCTCCGCAAGAATAACAAGGGATGCATCGGCTAAATCCATCGGCAGATCGGCGTATTTTGTCATGAGTTCGACAATTCGGGACTGATGATGGGTTTGCAGTAAAAATAGCTCTGCGGCTCCATTACTGAGGGCTTGCATGAACTTAATCTGTGCGTATGCCCCCTTACGAGCAAGGAGTAAATGACAGGTTTCTGTAATGACTGACCAAGTTGTGATTAATGGTTCTGGGTATTGCTGGAGTGCTTTTTTAGCGGCTTGATGAAATTGATCTTGATCATCACTTAATGCCAACCAAAATCCTGTATCAGCGATAATCATATTTTTTACTTAATTCTTCTGTGAGAACTTTTTTGTAATTGATTGAGAGATCACTTTCAACGGAGGCACAACCGATAAAGCCTGACTCTTCTAAAATTTGTAGGGGTGTTTTTTGGGGAGTTTGTAGGGTTTGATAGTAGAGTTCAATGGCATTTTTAAGGATTTCAGAAAGATCTTGGTGTGTTTGGGCTTGAATGAAATTGATTTTATTTTCAGTGTCCCTGCTTACTTGGGTGTTGACTTCCATGTTTATGACCTCTAATGTATGACGATGAAAAAACAATTCTATTCAGATATCTAAGCAGAGTTTAAAGTTAAATATTCTCTGATATAAGCAGGTTGTAAGCCTGAAATAATGTCTGTTTTAGGAACGCCTTTTTCGAGAAGTTCTTCTGAGATTGATTGGTCGGTTTGGTTGTTTTGTATCCAAATTTTTTGTTCTTGAATCTCTAAGTGAAGTACACAGGAGTAGATTCGCTGTTGGTCATTCCAACCGAGATGAACTAAGAGATAGCGGTCATTTTTTTCATCGAAAATAGTCTCCACTTCAATTTCACCACCGATAGGTTTAATTTGAGCTTTCTCATTGAGCATATCTTGGATGATTTGGCGATAGTGGCTTAATTTATCCATTTTTACGGCTTCATGGAATTTGTCTTTCGCTGCCATTGTTATTCAATTTGGCTATAATCATAGTCCTGTTCTAGGGATGAAACCTGTACTTTAGTGGTTCTTGAAAAAGAGACTCTAGGGGAATGTTTAAGCCTTTATGCAAAGCCTGAATCATGTTTTTACTTAGTTCTCGTTTTCCTGATAAGACTTCAGAAACTTTCGACTTACTACCAATGTAAGGAACTAAATCTTGTTGATTAAGACCTTGTTGCTCCATGCGGAACTTGATTGCAGTGATCGCCGTTGGTGCATCTATTCTATATTCTTTGGCTTCATAGGCTTCGACGAGGGTAGTCAGGACTTCTAATTCATCAAATTCAGGTGTATTTGGTTCTGCTTCCATCAGCATTTCAATTCTGCTTAATGCTTCCTCGTAGTCTGATTCTGTACGGATGGGTTTAATGTAGGTTGTCAGCATAATTAAGTTCTTAGGTTCATAGTATTTGCATCGCCTGTAATGTCCTTCCACCTTTTTAACCTATCCACCCCACCAGTAGAAAGTCCCCAGAATGGGGATTTAGGAGCTTTTTGCCCCCCTAGCCCCCCAAATTGGGGGGAACTTTGCCCCCTAGCCCCCAAAATGGGGGAACCGGAAAAATACAGAAGGGCGATCGCCGATCTATCCACCCCACCAGTAGAAAGTCCCCAGAATGGGGATTTAGGGTCATTATGTCCCCCTAGCCCCCAAATTGGGGAGAACCGAAGAAACACAGAAGAGCGATCGCCGATCTATCCACCCCACTAGTAGAAAGTCCCCAGAATGGGGATTTAGGGTCATTATGTCCCCCTAGCCCCCAAATTGGGGAGAACCGAAGAAACACAGAAGAGCGATCGCCGATCTATCCACCCCACCAGTAGAAAGTCCCCAGAATGGGGATTTAGGGGCGTTTCTTGCCCCCCTAGCCCCCCAAATTGGGGAGAAGCGAAGAAATACAGAAGAGCGATCGCCGATCTATCCACCCCACCAGTAGAAAGTCCCCAGAATGGGGATTTAGGGGCAACACACCAGCAGAAAGTCCCCAGAATGGGGATTTAGGGGCTTCTCAGGGGCTTAAAACAAACTCCCCTGAACCGCCTGCCCACTGCCCTCCTCATCCTCTGGGGTGACATAACGCACTTTCGCCTTGATCTCATCGATCGCCAACCAGAGATCCGCCAATGCTTTCTCCTCTGGGATGCGTTTTTTCTCGTCGCGGATGTGGGGGATTGCCCGTAATGCTACTTCCCACGCTTTCATGAATTGGTCATTAGCGAGGAGTTCGGTCTTTTTGATGAATTGCCGCACGGGTTCGATCGCCTGTTCTTCTTGATAAATCGCTATGACGGCATGGAGGGCATCGATCGCCGAAGTGAAACTAAAGTCTGCCGGACTGACGGAAAAGGCGCGTTTTTTCAGACGTTGGGTCGGGGTGAGTAGTTCACAGTTACCGCTCTTGGCGTTAATGAGTTTGTGTTCGCCTTTGAGATCTTTGGTGATATCGAAACCACCGACAGCCAGTGCCAATTGTCGGGCATCATCGAAGGGGAATTGACGGGCTTGGAAGGTGTCCCAAGCGAGGATATACCACTGGGTCAGGGCATCAAAGCCGCTGGTTTCTTGGTTCAGGAGTTTATTTAGGCGGTAATGGGAAATGGCTTTGCGGGCTTCTTCAAAGGCTACTTCGGGGCGCATTTCTTGACCGGAACTATCTAGCACGGGCCAGGCGCGGCTAAAGACGTTCAGGGCGGGGCCAAAGGCGCTTAAATACAAGTCAATGCCTGTGATGTCGTTGGCTTCAAAGTCGGGGGCGCGTTCTTCTACGAGTCGGGCGAGTTCGGGGCGGAGGTCATCCCACCATGCTGATCCGCTGTTGGGGTCGCGTTTGCGGCAAACTAAGAGGACGGTGCTGGATACGCTGTTTTTCTGGGCTTGGTGCAGGTTAATTGGGTTTTCGGTGCTGACTGCCCAGCTTGCGGTGATCTCAAATCCGGCGGTAATTAGGGATTGGGCGAGGACATCCCATGCGCCAGAGTCTTTGTGGTTAAATTGCACGGTCATTACGCCGTCATTTTTTAGCACGCGGTAATATTCGCTGAATGCCATTTGCATTTTGGCTTCGTAGTCTTGATCGGCGAGGTCTTTGGGGCTGGTTCCCATGTTCCGAAAGCGGGACGGGTTGGCGACGGCTTCGCGGTCTTTGTCGGTGAGTTCGGTGTAATAGAGTTCGGGGAAGATATCGCCTAAGATGCGCTTTTGCCACACGTAAAAGAAATCAGACATTTCAGCATATTGAATTGTTCCGTAATAGGGCGGATCAGTAATGACTGCATCAATACTTTGATTTGCCAAATGATACAGGCTATCGGCGGAGATAGATTCAATATAAAAGCTTTTTTCGGTATGGGTTTCTAGGTTTAGACTAGATGAATCTATTTTTGTACCAAGTAATTCACAAAGTTCTATATAAGCATCTGCAAATTTGGACATTTGCGACCATAGTTTTTGATATCCTTGAAATTCAGGATAACTCCACATCAAGTTTAGTGCATGAGACGCTGATGCTCTTGCAGCACTACCCATTCCCGGAACCCAATTGGATAGGCGAGAGTTTAAATCAACACATCGATCTAAAACTAAAGCTAAATAAGTGGTGATCGCCGAGGTTTTTTCTTCGCCTAACTTTGCCCTTATGTTTTCTTTCGCTTCATTGATAATCTCAACATAAGTCACCAACGTTAAAAGCTGTCTAGGATTAAAAAAGTTTTTCCAATTACCTAAACCAAAATCAACTGTTGCATTTCTTTCATGGGTCATATGTCCATATGGGATTTCTAAATCTGGAATCAAATAACTTTTATTCGAGCTTTCAATTTCTTTGAGTTTCTTTTTAGCTAATTGAATTCCATAAAAATCTTCTGACTGTGCGATTCTAAACTCCAAACTACCTTTACCTTTTCTGAAAGCAACTGCATAGAGTTGATGACCTAAACCGCCATTAGTCGCTTGATTTTTAATAACTTGATCTTCAATTACTTCATTACAATTTGGACATTTGCCAACACCGCGCCCAATCGTAGCAAAATCATTTGGATCAAAATCACCATCGGGTGTTTGAATCGTATTACCTTTACCCTTTTTGCCCTTAATCAATTCAAAATCAACCCGTTTTTCAGCAAGATTCGGCACAGGTTTAACCGCACACCATTTATGTAAATTTTGCTTTTCAGGACGTTTATAAAGCCACCAATTCGGACTAAGCGGCACAGTCGATTCACAGTGAGGACATTGCACCGTATGCGCCCAGAGATAATTCTGAATCGTTTCACCTTCGGGGGCAGGAAAAAACTCGTTTAAGCGAGCCTCCGCCTGTTCACCAACCCATTGCACCCAGCGATCAATATCCTGCTGCAATTCCGCCCCAAACTCTAAGGGAAAGGCGATCGCCGCTTTCATCGTCACCACCGCCACGGGATTGAGATCCGACGCAAACACCCGCAAGCCATACCGCGCCGCCTCAAAGGGAATCGAACCCCCCCCCGCAAAGGCATCCAACACCGCCGGAGTTTTGTCACCCCATTGGGCTTCACAGAGAGCTTGCACCTGCTTGACCCGCTCAGGGGATGGCGGCGTTTTATAGAGGCGAGTTCTTTGGTGGCGATCGTCCCGTTCTAGTTCGGATTCATTGTTTCTGGGTTTGTCCAGACCGAGCAAATACTCAAATTCCTCCATGGTCACATCCGCAGGCAGCAGAGAACCCAACACGGAGGCGCGACTAAAGGAAAGAGGTTTGCGGGAGTACCACCGATGGAGACCTTTGAAGGGATTACCGCCATTTTCAAAGTAGACCTGCTGATTGAGGAGATTTACAGGGAAGATTTTTTCGATGAAAACGGATTTACGTTGGGGCGTGGTCATAGAGTGTCAAATTAGCGCGGGTATTCCCTCATGATAGCCCCCTAACCCCCCAATTTGGGGGGAATAAGTCCCCTAACCCCCGAATCGGGGGAATATGCCCCCCAACCCCCAATATTGGGGGAATAAAAGATTATCTATCCCACCAGTAGAAAGTCCCCGGAACGGGGATTTAGGGGCTAGGGGCTTCTCAATTGCGCTCTGATACGCTCCAAAACATCACCTAAATTATGGATGACTTCATCGTTGCTAAAGCGAATCACTCGATAACCTAATGTCTCTAGTTTTTCAGTGCGGGCTTGATCGTATTCTTGGCGATCGCGATGAATTTCACCATCTATCTCAACCACCAGCTTATAGCTAGGACAATAAAAATCGAGGATGAATTGTTCTACAGGATGTTGACAGCGAAATTTGAATCCATCAAGTTGTTTACCTTTGAGAGCTTCCCAGAGTGTTGCTTCTGCGGGCGTAAGATTGGCTCGGAGGCGACGGGCTGCGGCTTCAATTTCGGGAGTTGTGCCGCGTATTCTTCGATATCGCATATGTTTACCTTGGGTTGTATTGCCCCCTAGCCCCCGAATCGGGGGAACAAGAGAGAAGATAAAGGCGATCGCCTATCAGCACACCAGTAGAAAGTCCCCAAATTGGGGATTTAGGGGCTGTTTATGCCGCAATAATTTGATCAATTTCAGTTTGATGATCCTTATAATAACTTTGAGCCGCTGTAATATCTAACCAAGTGAGCATCGGATAATTTTCTAAAATTTCATCAGAATTTGCCCCTTGTTTTAAAAAAGAAATAATCGTCCAGACGGGAACCCTAGTTTGCCGAATACGAGCATAACCATGACAAACCCCTTCCGTTTTCTGGATTAATTTATTCTTTAAACGCTCCTGTAAAAGAACATAATCTTCATTATCAAGAGCATCAATAATAGAAACCACAGAATCCACTAATTTAGCGTTCATGACGAGTAACCAAAAGAATCTTTTTGATAAATCTAGACATTCGCAAGCCGTTGATAAACCTCTTCCCGTTCCGCCTCAGACGCGAGATACGCCTCCCAAATTAGCTCTGTTTCGGTAGCATTAAACGGAGCTTTTTCCTGAAGAGTGACAGTGACTTCTACTTCTCCATCCAAAGGAAAAACTGCTGTATCAGGATCAAGGACAAGCCGACCATTCTCGATTTTGCCCTTTGCTTTCATCGTGACTGCCATCTGCTTACCTCGACAACACACTAATCATCTAGTAATACTCTAATCGCTTTTTGGGCAGATCGGTTGTGACCATTGCTCATCTTGGCAAACCAATAATGGGCTTCCTCATTACTCATTGAGCGTACCCCTTGGGTAATATTGGCGATGCGTTCTGGCTTACTGAGGCGTTTGAGCGCTTGAAAAAGGACAGCGAGATTTACCCCAGAAGTTTCATCTAGGACATAGGGCGTTTGGCGCTTATAACTTAGGGATTTAGGATCATATTGATTTTGCTTGAGGGAGTCATAAACCGCTTGCCGCGCCAAAATGAGAGGGTTACCTTTTAAACGTCCTATTTTTTTTGCTGGTGGACGCTTCTTCTCTCCTGCTTTTTTATAGGCGCATTGGAATAGCTCTAGGGCAAATTCATTATTTTTTAACGGTACAACCCGTAGTTGAAATTCCTGCATTCTTTTAACTATCCTCGTACCCAACTTTCACGCATAGTCCTAGTCGCTCCACTGGGTTGCGACTGAGTATTCCCTTAAATTCATCGAGAATTCCCTCTGTCGCTGATAGAGGCTGCCCAAACTCGATCTGAATTTTCAGCATGGCATTTCCTTGAACTTCAGGGGCATTAAAAAGCATATTTAACGGCGCTGAAAAGCCTTGATAGCCCCGCAAGTCCCCTTGGTATTCCAGCCGTGTAAACTGCCCGTTGCTCTGTAAAGTAACGCTCTGCACGATTTGGGGCTTATGGCGGGCGAACAACGGAATGGCTGTCCCTAGCTTGCGGTAGTCCTGAATTGTATCGACTGTAATCTCTACCGCTGAAATTGTTGTGACTTTACTATCCGTAACCTGATCCGACAATTCCGTAAACACCTTATTCGGTGAACCTTCCTTGGTAATTTCTGTAGGTCGGAGTGGAGGGAAAATAATCGGAGGAATACCACCTCCGCTACCCCCTGAAGGTTTCGCAATAGATGCACTGCGAGTAATTTCTTCAGTTCCTTCTTCACCATAATCCGCGACCACCCTAAATGTTGTCGTTGTTGTAATGGTTAATTCCTCATTGCCCGATGGTGGGTAATCATCGCGAACCAGTTCATTTTCTCGATAAAGTGCAGTGGCGATCGCCCCTTTGGCTCGCCAGCGTAACCGTACTGTTTTTTCCGTCTCATGACCTGGTAAAACCTGGGCATCAAACTCAATCTCCTTGGGTTCCGGCGGTTTAAGAATGCCTCGACGGTAAATTTCCAGCCTTTCTGAAAACTCGATGTTGGGTAACTGGTTCCCCCCAGATTGAGGGGCTAGGGGGGCAATAAAGACCTGCTGCCCAAATTTGAGATCCCATTGCTCTTGCTCTACCCCAGTCCGAATCGTATCTCGCAGCTTACTGAGTTCTCCTTCCAAGAACATATTGAGGTTGATATTTTTCGCAAAGGCTTCCCGCATCGCTTTCACCGTCCAATTATCAATCCCTGCGGGCCAAACCTTTTGGAGAATATAAGCAGGCGCAAAAGGAGGTGCCTCATCCGCCCGGACTTTACTGCAATCCTTGAGTACCTTGAGGATAACTTCCTGTTGATTGTTTCTCCCTTTGACAGTGCTGGAATCTTGGGAAGGTAAAGTGTAGTGCATCAACCCTTTGGGTGCTTTGACCGGATCTGGGTTGGGATAAAACAAATGACGATAGGTATTTGTCAGGGCAACTCGTACTGCAAGATCAAGCTCTCCTTCCCTTGTTTTGAGTTCCTTTTGTTGCGTTTCGGACAATTCCTCTAAACGGCGAGGACTACTACGGAGGGCTTTAACAGCAAGATATTCCCTTGTCAAATTTAGAGCACGCTCTAGCCCCTGTTCATTCGCCATCAAAAAAAGTAAACGATTTTTGAAGATCCTAAATTTCCCGGCCTCCCCGGTATTCTCAAAAATTTGCTCGACTATTGCTGGGGCAGAATCCGTTGAGTTCTGAATTTGAGCTTCATTGAAATCAATTAAACAAAGAACAATGCTGTCAGCGCGGTCATCAACATCATGGGGCCCTTCTGGATCGGCGACACAATCAAAGAAGCGCCTCTGGAAGATGCTATCCCGTCGCTGTCGTAACTCCTCTTTTGCGACACCCACACCGACCTGTTCTTTCTCTTGGGCAATGATTTTATTGATCGATGGCTCTTCTTTAAACTGATAGATGTTGGTTACTGCATCAAAGTCTAAGTGCCAAGCAACCGCCAGCAAATTACTAATGGCTCGTTCTGCAAAGCCAATCTCCACATAGGGAGTGAGCAACGATAAATTCAATTCTGATCGACGAATTCCAGCGGTAATTCCTTGGGTGAGGGAGTGGAGAAAAATCGTTCTGGCGATCCATGTGGAAAAAGGAGGTTTGCCCATATCTCGCCATTCTTGGTCTTGAACTTGGGCGTGGGCGGTAGTGCCTGTGTCGTTATGGATATCTGCTTTTACGGCCAAGTCCATCAGGGAGCGATCCAGGCGGGAAGTGAGTTCTGTGGTCATCTCCGCGTGGATACCAATGGGCAAATGGTGAGGATGAATAAGGAAGAGATGTTCCGATTGATCCTGCCAGAGGTATTGTACAAGCCGTGCAAATAAGCGTAATGCCCCACGGGTGCGCTGAAATTCTGGAATAGAAGCAATTTTTTTCGTGAGAAGATTAAACAACTCAGGATGGAAAGGATAACTATTGGCGATCGCCTCCCGATAACTGAGGTCTTTGCAACCATCCGGTAGATCGCTGCGACTAGATCGATAAGCATCAAAGTAAGTATCCGCAGTTTTCTGGGCTGCCTCCTCACTAATGCTGTCAAACATCCGCTGCTTAACGATGTTGTAGATTTCAACGTCATTACTGGGTCGGAGGATTCTTTCTTGTCTTGCCGAAGCACTACGTAATTCCCGCTGTAGGTCTGCGGTTTCGTCGGCAAAGGTATCGGCACTAGACGCTAATGAATAAACAAATACTAGGTTATTGCAGGATGCCGCACAGTCCATCAAAGAAAATAAAAAGGCAACAATCTGTTTGGCTAGGTTACTGTCACCAATCCGTTTCGCCTTCGCGGCGCTGAGATATCGGGCTATTTCATCCAGAATGATGAGGGTGGGTTGATCCTTGATTAGCCTTTCCAAGACTGCTGTACCCGGACTAATACCAGATTCATCGGATCCTTTAAGGAGTTGATATCCTTCAACCCCCCTGACTTGATAAGCAATCTCGCCCCAAATGGTTTTTGTGGTGATTCCTGTTTCCGGATGGTAAACCCCTTCTTCTGGACTGAGATCACGGCCATCTACAGCCGCCACCTGGATTGAACCTTCTGGGATTAACTCTAATACTTCACTGAACCGTTCATCGTCTCCCAAAAGCGATCGCCCTTGTTTAGCAATGTGCCAGAGCGCAATTTCATCATGGGTTTTTCCACCACCAAAACTGGTTTCCAACCGAACCACTGGAGCACCGATATTATTACCTGTGAGGCGACCGAAAACTTCTTGAATTAATTCTCTCAGCCCATCTGTGACAAAGGTATTGGCAAAAAACTGCAGCGGATTTTGATAAAGACTTGGGGCTTTTCCTTCTACGACTAAACGAAGCTTCGCGGCAAACAAATCAAAGGATAAATCACCAGATACAATCTCAGGGCGAGGAATACATGTATTGAAAACTGATGACAACATTAGCGATTGAAGTGGCCTTACGAAGTTTGAGATTGTTGTAATTGTAAACCTGCCTGAACACCCTCGCTATAACCTCCAATATTTAAACAAATCCAAATTTGTCTCAAGTCAATGCCAAAAAGTTGGCGATCGCCATGGGGGAGGGGTTGAAGTCACGGGTGTTTGTCACAGAGTATATAACATACTCTTTATCTTTAAGACTTAGCTAAGCGTTTGTGGCTCAATATTGTTCCTTTATTATTTAGTTTATTGTTAATGGTTAGTTTGAGTCTTGGGTAAGCGTTACTAATGCTTGTTTGGCGATCACCTCAGCTCTCTGGGAGGTCACCTTTTGGTAGCGTAAAGTTGTCTGGATATTTTCATGGCCCATGAGGGCTCGCAGGGCTTCGATCCCCATCAGACCGACCCGCTCGGTGGCAAAGGTATGGCGCAGATCATGGAAACGGAGGCCCTGGAGTTGGGGTTCTCGTTGGGTCATGGTGCGCCAATCGCTGTAGGCGGTGCGATAACTAAGGCGACTAATGGCTTTTGTTAAGGGTTGTTGGGCGGTAAACAGGGCTGGATGCTCTGGATGGCGATAGTACTTTAAATAAATCCCTAGGCTTTCATCCACATCTGGGCTGTAGAAACACCAGCGTTTTTTGTTGCCTTTGCCAATCACCTGGAAGCGGCGTTGCTGTAAATCGACTTGGTCATAGTCCAGGGAGAGCAGTTCGGCAATGCGGGCCCCGGTGCGGTGGAGTAAGCGCACGAGGCAATGGAGACGGGGTTGTTGGGCAGTAGCTTGGTAGAGAATTTGGAGTTGGTCTGGGGTTAAGTAACGGATGGTTTGGTCACTGTGGTGTTCACCTTTGTTCGGGTCGGGTTTGCGTTGGGGCAGGCGGGCTAGGGGATTGGTGACTAAATACTGCTGCTCAACAGCAAAGTTCAGTAGGGATTGGAGAATCGCTTGGTGGCGACGGTGGGTGGTGTAGCTGAGGTGCTCTAACCGTTGGAGATAATCTTGCAGGGTCTTGCGGTCGAGGTGGGTGATGGGCCAAGCACCATAGTCTGCTAGCAGGGGAAGCAGGGCCGTTGTGTAGGAACGCACTGTACTAGGGGCAAGACCGGGCCGTTCTAAAAATTCTGTAGCGACGGTGGCAAGGGTAGGCATTATCTCTATCTCTGGTTTTAAATTTATACTCTATGGTAGAAAAATAAAGTAGGTTAAAAGTAGCACATTAAAGATATTTAGATAAATGCTAGTTGGTATATAAAAGTAAAGAATTATGGATAGTTTAGAAGCGCTAATAACACCACAATCTAACGAGTCTTTGGGAGATTATGTTCAGCGTCAACGGCGGCGGTTAGGGCTCACCCAAAGGGAGGTGGCCCTAAAGGCGGAGATCCATCCCCAGAGCTATGGGAAAGTGGAACGGGGTCAGACCACGCAACTCAATCAGCGCACAAAGCAGGGATTAGCCTATGCGCTCCAGGTGCCAGAGGAATATTTAGAGGCCTTAAGCCGAGGCATTGCGGTGGAGTTAGAGGGTCAACAGGCGTTACGGTTTTGTCCCCAATGTTGGACGGCAGGGTCAGCGCCGGATCCATTATGGTTGGTTTTACGGGCACAGTATTGTTTTGCTTGTGGGACAAAATTGCAGAGTCGCTGCCTGGGTTGCCAACAGCCGATCACTTCTTTAAAGCATCGCTTTTGTCCCTATTGCGGTAAGCCTTATAAAACTTAGTGTTAGTCAAGCCAGGACAAATCTCGGTCAATTCTTGCTAATTCTTGGGTTTCTGCTTGTTTTACGCCGTGCTCTGCTGCGATGTTGAGAACTGCAAGCTAGATGGAGCTTCAGTATTTCTAGGCGGTTATCTTATCTGCTCCTGACAGCTTTCCGAAAGACTTCTTAACCGGCATTTTCCACACTGTCGCTGCACTGACAAATACAGAAGATTCTGAGTTGGCGATCGCCAGAAAAATATCAAACTCTCACCCCACTACTTGCGCCATGGCCATGCGACCCATAACCTTCGCTCACAGGGGGATACTCTCTCAAACTCCTTAGTAAAAGCCATAGCCACGTTTAGGATCACTTTGTTGATACTCCAATAGACGACATGACAGGCTAGAATTATACATAAGATAATATTGAGGGTTATCCATGAATATACGCTTAAGAAAGTGGGGTAATAGCCTAGGCTTCCGCGTTCCCCATCGCCTCGTTGAAAGTTTGGGTTGGGATGATACTTGTACCCTTGAGTTGCAAGAACAAAATGACACCCTCATTATTCGCAAAAAACGCCAGACGCCAACGTTAGATGATTTACTGGCCAGTATCCCTGACGATTTTCAATATCCTAACGATATACAGAAGTTTTTAGATACGTCAGCTACGGGAAGGGAATTGCTTTAAGCCATGGTGACATATCCCAAGCGCGGTGAGGTAATTCGCATTAACTTAAACCCTACCCAAGGTCGTGAGCAAATGGGAGAAGCACGTCCTTGCATTGTTCTCAGTCACACTCAGTTCAATCGCAGCCGTGGAGGAATGATTATTGTTTCGCCCATCACAAATACCCATAAACCAGAAGTAAAAACGTTCGTTGCAATTCCAGAAGGTTTTAAGATTCAGGGGTCAATTATTGCTGAGCAAGTACGTACCCTGGATTTAAGTCAGCGTTGGTGGCGGAGTACTGACGAAATTCTTCCACCTAAGGTGGTCGAACAGGTGATCGACATTTTACAGGTGATTATCGCTGAATAAAGTAAACTTACACCATGACTCGACCCATTAAATATTGTTACTGGGTAGTACCCAGTAAGCTGCTGGCAGGAGAGTATCCCAAAAATAAGGATACACAATCCTCACAAGCAAAACTCGACGCCTTACTCGACGCTGGAGTTATGGCTTTTATTGATTTAACGGAAGCAGATGAGGGCCTACAACCCTATTCAGATTTAATCAGGGATCGGGCTTTCCATCATCGTTTTCCCATTCCAGATGTTTCAATCCCCACGTCTTCTTATTTGGTAGTCACAATTTTAGACACCATTGACCGCTATATCGAACAAAACCAACTTGTTTATGTCCATTGTTGGGGTGGCGTAGGACGAACGGGGGTCATTATTGGATGTTGGTTAGCGCGGCATGGTCGCAGTGGTGAGGTGGCACTCAATCATTTGCGTGAACTTTGGCAAGCATGTCCGAAATCTAGTTATCGGCGATCGCCAGAAACGAGAGAACAAGAACAATATGTCTTGAACTGGGAAATTGGCCAATGATGATTTATTACACAGGGTTGATGATTGGCTATGCTTCATCGCGGTAGTAGGCAATTTTTTGTTCTAGGCGTTCCAATGCTTCCGTGAGGGAATCATAGACTTCGGCCTCATCAACGTTGTCATCCTGGAACATAACCTCGCCAGCAAACCGTTCTGGATGCTTAAAATAGACAATCAGCTTTAGTTGGTAGTCAAGATTCCACCAAAGGAAAACGGGGAGTAACTCCTCATCGGGGACATAAAAGCCAAAGGTATCCAGGGCTTCATCGGCGACATCCTCACCAATGACATCGGCATCCGCAAAGGCAATATTCGTCTCGGACAGGTGGCGGGATAGGGCGAATAACTGATCTAGGGCTTGCCAATCGGTTTCAGTAGCCTCCTGAGTTAATGCGTGCCACTGGGTTTCATCGGGGTCAAGGAGCGGCAAAAAGAGGGGTAGCACCCGATGACTGGAAAAGTTCTTCCCGGATTGGCTTTGGGTAATCACCATTTCTAAGTACCAACCCCGACGCTCCTCTCGAAAGAGAATCTTGATCTCAAATTTGTCTTCACTCTGTTTGGTCTCCCAATCAATAATTTTGACGGGTTCTCCGTAGACAGTCTGGCAAATTTCAGCGAGTTGGAGCGTTTCAGTCATAAGCCACAAAATTCAATTAGATATTGCGTAGTGTATATTATTCCGTAAATTAAATCTAAAATCCTACGCTAACTTATACAGAACTCAACGACTAATTCGATCACCATTTTCCTGGAGCTGATTAGACACCAAAAGTTCATCAAGAATAGGTTCTAGCATCTTACGTTGAGAACTTGTAAAGCGATTAGTAGTAGTCAGTTTAGATAGAGTTTCTCGAAGTAAGTCTTCTGAAGTTATTGAAAGAGATGCTTGAACTATAGTTTTCATTGCATTCATAATCTCTATTTTAGGAATTTGCTCTAATATTCTCCCTTCAGTAGGAGGGGTGCGGAATTCGCGCCAACTTTGAGACTGCTCTAAATTTTTCCACAAAACCTCATTCTCAAAGTAAACATCACCACGCTCAAGCATTACTTCTACTAAATCTTGAACTCGCTTTAGAGCCCTTTGAGTAAAGCGGCCAAAACTCCAACATTGACTAAGGCGCTGAGCAGCTTCAGATAATTTAATAGGCGATTCAACATCAACAATTTTCAGTAACAATTTTTCAATTAATGGAGTTGATGCTTCATCATAAAATTCTTGACTCGATTCAGAAACTAGATTTAGACTTGCTATCAAATAAGGCTGTCCTAGAGACATATTAATTGCGGGATCTTGAAGCGGAGAAGAAGAGATAGAAGCAATATTAATATTAGATACTTTTGCAGGAGTTGGTTCAGTGAATTCTACAAGAGCTTGTCTAAGTTGATTTTTCGTTACCGTTGAAACTTCTGAAGTGTCAGTAGTAATCGGTGAATTATCCTCGTCTTGTCTAAGATTTTTGATCACTTTTTCTACTGCTTGTAATAAGCGACGTTCTGAACCATCTCTATCCAACAACCAGTCAATAGACCAGACTCGGTACATCTGCCAGCCCATATTCTTCAAAACAGCCTGACGAAGACAATCTCTATCCCGTACTGTGGCTGCAGCAATATAGCTTGTCCCGTCGCATTCTACACCCAAGATATACTGAGATTTCTTGTTAGGATGTCGAATACCAAAATCAATTCTATATTCGGCACAACCAATTTGACAGTCAACTTCGTAGCCAGCTTCTGTTAATACTGTATATACTTGTCTATGAAGTTCACTATCAAAACTTTTAGTAGAACTCAACGAATCCCCAGATTCCTGATTGAGTTGGGCCGTTAAAGCTAAAAATTCCTTAAGATGACGTACAGCCAAGGCATTAGTACGATTTAGATCAATATCCTCAGCAGTTAAGGTAGAAAAAACATGCAAAGCTGTTCTTGCTCTGGTAATGGCTACATTGAGCCGCCGTTCTCCGCCAAGACGATTAAGGGGACCAAAATTCATCGACAGCTTACCATTAGTTTGAGGAGCATAACAAATACTAAAAAGAATTTCATCTCGCTCATCCCCCTGTACTGTTTCTAAGTTTTTTATAAAACAGTATTCAAGGTTAAGTTTTTCATCAAACCATTTTTCTAGAGAATTATCTTTATCTAGCTTTTTCCTAATAAGCTTTTCAATTAAGAGTTGTTGGGGAGAACTAAAAGTAATAATTCCAAAACTACGTTCCCCAGGTTCATATTGACGGAGCTGACTAAATAAATAGTCAACTAAAGCATGGGCCTCTTGTTTATTAACTCGCTCTCCAGGTTGATAAAATCCATTAGAGGTCGGATGCCATTTCAGACCCAAATTAGAATGTGATTGTGTAGCAGCAGGAAAGAGATTAAGCTTATTATTATAATAGTGTTGATTACTAAAAAGAATCAAGCTTTCATGACGACTCCGATAATGCCACTGCAACATTTGTTGTGGGAGATTACAGGCTATTGCTTCATCAAGAATGCTTTCTAAATCTTCAACAGTATCTTCAGACAGTATTTTGGTATTGTCTGTATTGCCATTGCCCCCAAAGAAGTTACTAGGAGGCATTTGTTTATTGTCTCCCACAACAATTAACTGTTTCCCGCGGGCAATTGTGCCAATGGCATCATGGGTTTCAATTTGAGATGCTTCATCAAAAATGATCAAATCAAAAGTACGGCCATCTGCTGGTAAACACTGGGCAACAGAAATTGGGCTCATTAATAGACAAGGTTTTAGAAGCGGCAAAAGATTGGGGATTTTTTGAAAAAATATTCGAACAGGAAGATGCCTTTGTTTTTTTGCTATCTCTCGGATTAGCTCTGCAGCTTCTGAACCCTTTAATGAAGAGTCGAGATTTGGCACGCGGGACAAAACTTTTGCTCTAACAAAACGACGACTTAACTCTAGATAATCTTTTTCAAGTTTTTGGAAATTTTGAATAGTTATATTGTGACGATCAACATTAAAATCTCGCAGGACTTCCTCAGCATCAAAACATTCCTGAAACCAAACTTTTAGAACAACAGCTTTATACTTTGAGGCTAGTTCTTCTAAAGGAACAGTTTCAGATTCAAACCACTCAAGAATAGAGCCAATAGAAGAATTTATAAACTCAGTTTTTATCTGACTATATTGGCTCCAAGCATAAAGTTTTTTGCGACTCCTAGTCAAATCTTCAAGCCACTGAAAAAGCGCATCAAAAGATGAGTGACGTTGAGAACTGGGAGGAAACTCTTCAATTTCTAGAGCATTTTGGAGGATACCAAAATTTTCCTTGACTGCATCAATTTTTTGTTTTAAAGCTGTCCAATACTCTGGTTGAATTTGAGTGAGCTTATCTAAAGATAAATCTTCATCTTGAAAACTTTCTAAACTTGAGAATATAGTTTGATATTCGTCAACTAAAGCGGTTAGTTGCTTTGCTTCTCCATTCCAGGTAGTTAAGTGCTGTTCAATGGATTTACGATCATCATCAACTTCTTGCCGAAGTTGAACTACACTTTGGAGAGAACGAATTTGTCTATACAATTCTTTCAATCCTGGTATTTTACCTTTATACCACTGTTGAACCTGACGTCTAAAAAAGAAGCCCCCGATCCAACGCATTAAGATAAAAGCAGAAAGTAAAGATTTGGACTTTTTAGCTAATTGTTCTAAATTTTGATTAAAAATCTCTTGTTGCCAACATTGACTTAATTCACGCTGAAATTGATTCAAGTCATCTGCATTTTTCAACCACTTTTGAGTCGTTTGTTTGAAGCCTTCCCACTCACTAGGTTTACTAAGTTGTACAGGTAGTGTTTTCAGAGAAGTAAAGTCAGCAATCGTCGCTAGAGATAAACATTTCTCCCAATTCAGTTTATGTGCTAAATCAGGGAAATAGTTTTGAATGCATAGCATCAATTGTTTTATTTTATCTCTTGAATCTGGCAGTTGAGATTCTAATTGCTGGTCTAAGCTAAAAGACCAATTAATTGTGGAAATAAAAGACCAAGGATTCTGATTATAATCTTCTCCTTTCTGGACTACTTTGACAAAATCTTGTATTTTTTGAATTTGTGATTGTAAATCTTTGACCGTCAAGTTTCTCACTTGAATCTCAGGAGGAAGTTTTAGTGATGATTGTAAGGGCGAAAGTTTGACTTGTTCATTTAAAGCATCGAACAATGAAAAACCAATCTTATGAGAACGATGAAGGGCATCAGTATATTTCCTGAGTTGTTCACGTAAAGATTCTAGTTGCTCACAAAAATCATTCCAGTTTGGTTCTTGTTCTCTTTTTTGCTGTAGAGCTTCATCAAAAGATGCCGATACCTCTAAGCCGTTACTTTGACTATGAAGATCAAGACAGAAGGGGCCTAAGCCTACGGATGTTAAACGACGATAAACAACTTCTACAGCAGCTTGCTTTTCTGCTACAAACAAGACAGTTTTCCCTGCGGCTATACAAGCAGCAACGATGTTAGTAATAGTTTGCGATTTACCTGTCCCAGGGGGCCCTTGTAGGATAAAGCTTCTTCCCTTAAATGCCGCATAAACTGCGGCCAACTGTGAAGAGTCAGAATCTACTACTAATGGAAGATCCTGATAAGGTTCTTGATCAAGACTTTTTATGTCAAAATTTGGGAGAGGATCTGGAAAAGACTCTCGACCAGCGGAAGCAATATAATGAACCAATTTATTTTTGAGCAGTTGTTCTGTGTTGTCTTGTAGATCTTTCCAAAGTAAAAATTTACCAAATGTAAAGCTAGTAATTACTGCTGTTTCAATAACTTTCCAGCCAGGTTTCATTAAGATTGCTTGACGAATATTATTAAATACTTCTTCTAGATCAACTCCATTCTCATCTTCTGGTAACTTGACTAAGTGGCTAAGATCAATGTCACAATCACGCTTTAATTTTTCTACCAAAGTGATATTACCAACTGCCTCCCCTTTAGTGCGGTTAATACTGATTCGTCGTTTTCTGGAGTCAACTTTAATTTCGATAGGGTATAAAAATATAGGAGCTAGTCGAGGCACAGAGGATTTTTCCTCATACCATTGCAATAAGCCAAATGCTAAATATAGAGGACTAGCACCAGTTTCCTCTTCTGCAATGCGTGCTACCTTAGCAAGAGTACGACCTACTTCAAAAAGCAGAGACTCAGGCATAGGAATGTCGGCTCCAAGCACTAAGCGGGTTTGACAGTAACCCTGAGTTAATTCTTTAGTGGCAAGGGCGATCGCCTCCGGCCCTGAATTATATTCTCCCCCAGGTATCAACTGTAAACTTTGACCCCTATAAATGTAGTCTTCTAAGTTCCCTAATAATTTTGGAGGGATATGAAGAAAAATAAATGATGCTTTACCTTGCTTAAGATTTTTAATAAGTTTTTTGTTTATTTTTTCAATCGACTCAATAATCCTTGGCCTAAAATCATTTTCTAAAAGCGGTTCTGGCAAGGAAATTTGTATTAATTCTTGTAATGTAGAAAAATAGAAGTTTGGGTCAGATTGATACTCAAAGCAAAAGTTTTTAGACAACAAGCTATCCGTCTTGAGTTCCGAAATCATATCAATAATATGTATTGATACTTCAGGGTTTTCATCAGCAATTACCCGCGCTAGAATAGCAAAGGAATTTTTAGCCGCTTCAATAAATGCCGTAGCATAAAGATGACTAAAATCCAAGTTGCTGAGATGTAGTAAACGATTACGAGATGAAAGATCTAATAGTTTTTCTTTCCAGCTTTGTAAACGGGAAGCAACGACCGTATTTAAGGGTTCAGCTTTAGACTCTTGAGAGGTAATTTGGTTATCAGTTCCACGAGCTAAATTTTTTGCTGCATCTCGCAGGATTTGTTGGGCAATAGACAAGACTTCCTCTTCATTATCGATAGCCACATTCATACGTACTGGGAGAGGGGTAAAACCATTCCGTCTTGCTTGATATACATTAATTGCACAATCAAATTTTAAAAGCCATGATTTAGCCTCACCAATGGCCTTTGAAAATGGTGGCTGAGGTTGTTTAGCATAAGTAGATGAATCAAAAATTAGTAAAGCCTGTTGATCAATAAGATGTTTTATTTGCTCAACATCATCAATAATTTCTGGTAAGCTTTGAGGAAGATCTTCTAACAAAAATACTCCCGGGAGGACGTGCCCATTCAGAAAAATGATAATCGGATATAACCCCATCTGCTCAAGACAAGATGCGGCCAAAGGTGTTAAATCTGCACAAGTGCCTAATTTTTCAGTGAACACTTGATCTGGCAGGCGAATTCTTTGGCCACCACTCCAACTTCCTGCAGGAGGATCAATGTAAGAAATATCAAAATCTGCAAAGGTTTCATAGAGAGCTTGAGTCATTTCACAGACCCTCTGTTTGCTCTCACTCTGATATCCTTCTAGCGTACTTTTCAGATTATGGCGTAAGAGCTTTTTGCTTGTTTGTTTTAAAATTTGAGAAATAACTGGATGATTTGGTGTTATAAAACAAACATAACTAGCTCTAGGATAACGAGACCAATTAATAGTATTATATGCCTGAATTTTAAATTCTTTAGTAACTTGAGCTAAAGCTTTTTCTTGCTGATTAATAGTTAATTGCAAGGAAAAAACTTCATCTTCTACTACTTCTTGTAGTATTTTAGGACCAATGCGAAAACAGATATCATTGATTTCTAGAGATTGCTCTCCTGGCAACATCGGTAGTGGTGTTCTCCAAATCTTCTGATTCTCCGATAGCAACTTAATTTCTAGCTCTAGCTCATGAAAAGCAAGCTCTCCATGATTTCCTAATTGTACCGAAGTAATGAGGGGATTCCCCATGTGTTCGATTAGCAAATTATAATCGGTTGCTATTTCACAAGTTAATTTTAGGGGAGAGTTTTGCATGGTTCAAAATGGATTTAGAAAATCTTAAATTAAAATTTGTAGACTAGATTAGTCCGGCAGAAAAAGCAATTCTTCTTTTATACCTTCCTTGAATTTTATTCTCCAACGCTCCTCCATAAAAGTTAATAATTTAATCCCTCTGACTTTGATTGTTTTAGGATTCCAGTCTTCATTTTGTGACACTTCAATTTCAGAATGTGATCCATTAGAATAACCATTCCGAGTTTTTTCTCCTAGATTATTATATTTTGGATTTTTCTTCTCGTTAAATGAGTGGTTTTGTAGCGCACTGTTAATCGACATTGATAGTAACAGTAAATTTCCAAGTGAACCGCTGTAATAATAGTAATTTTCTTCTGCTACACTAGAAAAGCTCTGTTTCCAATCTTCAGTAGGCTTTTGAGGGAATATGTGTTCAATAGAAATTTTGTCCTTAGGAGTCCTCAATAAATCATCCCAGGTAACTTTTTTTGCTACACCATGAGAGAGTAATTTTAATTCATATTCATAGAGAAAATATCTTAAACCACTCCAGCCATAGTACCCGCTTTTTTCTTCATTTTTAAAACGCTTATATAAATAGTCATAAAAATATTTAGAGTCGAATTTTCCATCTTCATCAAAGCAAAATAATGCAGAGTTATCCAGTTTGCTTTTAATATCTTCGAGCTTTAGAGTACCTTGATTAAGTTCACGAGCTGCATTATAAAATTCACTATTACGATAATTGCTGCGAGATTGACATAGGCGAAACACAATAAAAATAAAGCGCTCAATTGCATCAAACAATTCAATTCTTTTTTCTGCATCCTTTTCATTTTTAAGGATAGACATCACTAAGGGACGAAAGTATCCAATCCCTACCCTATTTAATCGATCAAGTGCATGTCTTTCTTCATCAGTTAAGCTAGTTGACAAATATGGGTAATAAGAATTAAACCAATGTACTGCGGATTCTTTAAGACTATTGACATATTCTTTGATTTCCTGTGGCCGCAGTGATACTATCTTCATAGCGGAAGGCTCTTCTAAATCATTATTTTCAGTTTCATCAGCTTCTAAATCAGTTCGCTGTTCTTCTGGCAGGTCAAGGATAACCTCATGCTCAATTTTTTTATGGACTTTTTGTGGAGAGAATTGTTCATCTAGTAAAAAATTAATATAATCATTTCCTCGCTTCTTAGAATATTTAAAATACATAATCCAATGTGCTTTTAAGAAATCATCATCATTTAAGGGTCGCTTTTCATTACGTCCTAATTGATGATAAACTTCTTTCCAAGCGTTATTAATTTCATCTCTCAAACTACGTCTTCCAGCAGGATCAAGTTCATCATCAGAATAGAGTGTCGTTAAGTAAATAAGACGATTCTTAAGCAGCTCTAGATCTGACAATTTCTTGCCCCGATTATTCATCGTTTCAAACGCAACAAATACGTCAAATTCATCTTCGATGATATATTCATTAAATAGAAATTTCTTGGTCAGTTTTTTATAAACTTTCTGAAGCCCCTTCATTCCATTGTCCGAGTAGAGGCTCTTAAGCTGCTCATAAAAGTACTGCTTAGCATTCTTTAAATTAAGTGTATAGAATGTCTCTTTAATGGAGCCAGTACCACTTTCGTTAAAGATTTTATATTTAAGATAATCATAGCTGGGATTATCGATTGTATACCCAAATTTATATGTCCTGTAGAGGTTATTTGGTGGTTTAGCTTGGAATAAATATCGACTGATTACAGTCTCTAGACTCAGAGTATCTGTGATGTATATCTCTTTTTTATCCTTGTCAGCGTCACTAATTTGTTTAACAACATCAATTAATGCCTGCAAAAAAATCACAAAAGTAGTCAGACGTTGCTGACCATCAACAATATGATAAATTTTATAAGAATAATCTTCAACAAGCCAATATTCATTGTCACTAACGTCAATTTCATCACTTTTGACCTCTTTTAAAGTCAGAACACCAGTATAGTGTGAACGATTATCAGCAAGGTTAACTAGATCTTCCCAAAAATCCTTTAGTTGACTTTTCTGCCACGCATATCCTCTCTGATAATCAGGTATTCTGAATATTTTCTTTTCAAAAAGATTGTCTAGTGATTTTGGCTTATCCATTTTAAATTTTGTCGAAGTTTTTTATTACACAAGAATTATTGATTATGTAATTTCTATGTAAAACCTGCAAGGTTAATTATATTGAGTATTCAACTTTGAATTATATAGCGCTGCTGATTAACAATTCAACTCTCAAGATCCCTTGGCATAGATCACCTCAGCAGATTCAAGGATATTTCGGCGACGTAGCCAATTGCTACTGCGGGTGATCGCCGTTTTAATCAGAAGGTCTACTTTACGACCAAATAGAACTTCTAATTCCTGCTTAATTTGAATGGTTTCGTTAAACCCCCGCTGAAAGTCAGGCGCAAAAGTAACTAATACATCAATATCACTGTCTGAACAGAAATCATCCCGTAACACGGAGCCAAAAAGGGCAAATTCTGTAATGTGCCAGCGTTCACAGAATTGTTCAATGACATCAAGGGGCTGGGGTAGGTTTTTTGGGGCGGTTTGCATCGTTCGGAAAGTATTTTGCTGGATGAGTTGAATTATTTGAAAATTTTGCTGCTATTTCTTGGGTCGTTTTTTACCATATTGGGCTGAGCGACTACGGTTCAGATGGTACTTTTCCGCCATCGCTCGCTTACGGGACATCTGGCGATCGCCTTGCTCAAAATCCTCCGCTAAATCCTTCAAATTAGACAGTTCCTCCATCAAGGGAGCTGAAGCGGGCATCGCCTCTAACATCACCGCCGATTGCTGCAAAGATTGCACCGCCCCAGTCATGTCACCCCGGTCTAAACGGTCAATTGCCTCTTGCCGCGCCCTCGCTGCCATGAGTAGTGCCACCTGTTCCTGCACTTCCTGATTTGCAGGGAAATCACTGAGTTGCTCTGGACTGACCACCTGTAATTGAAGAGAGGCCTCTTGGGTGCAAGTTTGTTGATTATCGGTATCCTCCCACTGCAATGTGACCTTGAGCACATCCGTCCCTGCCGAGAGAGCCGGTAAACGTAACCGCACCACCACTTTCAGGGGATTAACCACAGTCAAGTTCGGCAACTTAATCGCTTCAGGTTCTTCCCGTTCCAAATCATTCAGCACTTCCTTCACCGTTGTACCGCCTTGGGGGTCGAGCTTTAACGTCACCGCACGACCGAGGGTTGTTGCCAGTCCTTGCAGTTCCGTCTCAAAGATCTGCGGTAAATCTTCCGGTGAAGCAATGTGGAAAAAATTACCATCCCCACTGCGGGCGATCGCCTCCAGGAGATCTTCGTCGTAATCCCGACCTACCCCCAGGGCAGAAGTCGTAATGCCTGTTTTCATTAGCCCATGGACATCACTGGCAATCACATCGGGGTTGGTTTCCCCCACGTTCGCCAGACCATCGGACAACAGAATCACACGGTTTAGATGGTCACGGTTGAGATATTCACTCACTTGGATGCCCCCCTGCACCCAACCGTCATGGAGGGCGGTGGAACTGCCAGAACGAATCAGCTTCACTATTTCCAGCAATCGCTGCTTATCGGTGGCCAAGGTGCTGGGGATTTTTGTTTCTACTTGGGTATCAAACAATGTCAGACTGAGGCGATCGCTCGGGAGCAGTTGTTGAATGGCATAGGCGATCGCTTGTTTGGCGTAGTCTAATTTATCCCCGTGCATGGACCCGGACTTATCCAGCACAAACCCCAGATTCAAAGGGGGACGGGCATTTTCATCGATCTCCACTGTCGGTGGCTCGATCTTAATCAACACATCTAACGTCACAGAACGATCCTTGGCGATCGCCCCATGCATCGGGATCAAGGTAATGGTTGGCGTCTTCATTTCGGTACCTTACTGAATTGGAATATTGCTTGTAACTTGCGGGAAATTAATTGGCACAAATTCGCTAACTCTTGGGACGTGGCCGGTGGCATAAAATCATGGCGGATATGGATTTCTAAACCGGGTAAGACCTTCACCCGTCGCCAATCTGCCACCGCCGTCTCCTCAGACTGTCCCCACGAATAATCTTGGGTTTCTGCAGCACTCCTTTTGGGAGCCTGGAATGTTTGCAAATCTTGGGAAGTTGTCTTAGGAAAACTGATCTTGCCCTCCTGCCGGGCTTTTACCTTACTCAAGAAGGCCAAAGCTGGATTTAGAGTTTCTGCTTTGAGCTGAACACCCCCCTGCAATAACGCCTCTAACTCCGGATTACTTTTTGCCCCGGTAATTGGCTGTATCGAGGAAATACTGTAACCCTCACTCAACAGACGCCGGATCAACAGCAGTTGCAGCAGATGACGGTAGAGATAACGGGCTTCCCGACCTTCCTTTTCTGGCTTATCTAAAACCCCTTTAGTGGTATAGAACCGCACCAGACGCGGATTGATTGGCTCTTGGGAGCGATCATTGACCGGATTACTTGCGAGGTATTGAGGCAATAATTCATTAGTAACCTCAACGAAAGTATCAATATCCCATGAGGGATGCGTCTGGGAGAGTTCAAGTAGGGTGTTCATAACTCAACAGTAACTATCGCAATTAAAAATGTCAACATTATTTTTTTTGTTTTCGAAAGTGGGTTTTGTGGCGAGCAGAATTTCACTCCTATAGCTGTCATACTAATCATATAGCATAGACTTTAGCCTAAATTGCCCAAAGCTTTTTTCACAAACCTTTCACGGCGATCACCTAAAACCCTACAGATAAAACTGTTGACATTTTCTTGATCGGCTCTTAGGATGGGTTCCATCAACAGTCTTACTGTTTTCGCTACATCCTTCATCATAAGTTTTCAAAATTTATCGCCATGGCTATTGAACTCCACAACTTTATTTGGTCTGAAGAACGCCTCGTTCAGGTTGAAACTCAACCCCACCACATTGCCGGTGTGCTCGCTGAGGTAAATCGCGTCATTCGTGAAAACAACCTCGACTGGGAGGATGTCTATTCTGCTTACTATGACTGTGAAGCTGATGGTACCACCACTTTCTATGAAGCGGAAAGTGCCGAAGCTGGCAGTCCAGGCATCTGGACTTACATGGTCTATGAGTGCGCAGAGGGAGAAGAGGAGGTCATCACTAAAGCAGATCTCGATACCCTCCAGCCTGCTCTGCAATTACAGCAATCTTTACAGGCTACCTCCGTATAGAGGCAAATATCTACAATTATCTTTTTTGTTCAATACCAATATACAAAATTTAAAATTTTACTTACTTTAACTTTGAATTATTATGAAACTTGCCGAAGCATTAATTCTACGCGCTGACAGTCAAACAAAAATTTCTCAACTACGTCAACGTTTAGTTAAGGTTGCCAAGGTTCAAGAAGGGGAAGAACCACCAGAAAACCCTAAAGACCTATTACGTCAATTGGATGAAATATTCATCCAACTAGAAACTTTAATTCAATGTATTAATCGTACTAACTCTCAGGCAGATTTTGGTGAGGGTCTAACCCTAGCCGACGCCCTTGCAAAACGCGATGTGTTAGCTATGCGTTACCAAGCCTTAAATAAGCTAGTAAACGCGTCATCGGACTTACAAGACCGTTATAGTCGTACAGAAATTAAAATGTGTAGTACAGTCAATGTTGTCAAAATGCAGACGAAACTCGACGGCGTAGCAAAGCAATATCGAGAACTCGACACTCAAATCCAGAGCCTGAATTGGCAAGTGGACTTACTAGAATAATTGTAATGCTCGGTAGTTAAATAGTAATTAAGGCGAGTGTAAAAGCTAACCAACGAGCTAAAATTGTTGGACACCTTGATGATATAGATGCTATGGGCAGCATCTTTAATAAATGGGTATGCCCAGCACTGTTACAAGGGTACAAATCACTGTAAATGTTACAGACCATACACTGATTAATTGTTTTTATTTAACGAGGGTGGGAATGGGGATTCATTACAATTTTATTTGGCTTTTTAGTAACGCTAATTTGAAGATTTTGAGTTGTCATATTATTTGTATCAATAAAATCGATGCCAAAATATAAACGAATTTTAAAGTCTCTAGGCAGAGGCGACGACTATGTCGTCTTGGTTAGAGAAGAAAATGGCGTAAAATATGTGGCCACGGAAAGTTATCTGAAGAAAAACCCCGACTTTCAGGGTACCAACATCGGTTCTTTTCTCGCACACAGCCCTTATTGGGAAGAGATTTGAGTTCAATCGTTAAGCAAAACCAAATAAATATAAATGATTCAAGAATTATTCCCCGAATTGATCACAGTAGAGACTGATGTCCCAGCAATTCAAATCTTAGTGTTTACAATTACCTAGTTGGGCTTTCATATTGAAGGCAAAGACTGCTGTCTCATCTGTGAAGCATAAACCAGATAGTTAGTGCTTGGAAAAAAGTTTGCTAGGGCTACGCTTCCAATAAATATTGCATTGTACACTCAAAAATTTTGCCATGCTCCCAAAACAATATCACCCTTGTCCCATCTGTACTACGCCAGTGCAGCATTGGCAACGCTACCCGCATGCTGTTTGTCATCCATGCGGTGACAAGGCCTGCGATATCCATGGCCGACACTTAAGTTTTGCGAACATTGACTTCAGCGGTGGCTTCCAAGCCTTTTATACCGACACAAAAATCGAATATCCCAGTCATACCTGTTATATCGATGGCATCGAATGTCGGGCTGATGAAGCTCGCTTTGGGGGAATTGTCATCCAGGCTGTAGTGTGATGAGAATGATGGCACAGGCTGAAGCTTAAATTGACTCGGTAAACTTCTGATGAAAATTTGCGATCGCCTTTTTTGTAAATTAGCTATTGTGTAAATTCTGGAGGCGATCGCTTTGTTCAGTAATTGACTCGGTCTAATTTAAACAGAGGAGTATCAATCGGGGAAAATCTGGAAATAGTCGCAATGTTTGGGACGAATTAGCGACATCCAGTACCCGATGGTGATTGAGATCATCACGATCACTAAGGACAAATAAAAAACTGGTATCTAGTATCGCAGTCATTATTGTACGGATTAGCCTGCCTGATGATGCCAACCCTGAAGCGGATTAATCTCAGTTTTGAGAATCTCTTCATCCAATTCAGAAATATTATGCTCACCGGAATGACCTAGACCGGCAATATTCAGCAAAAAGTTTTGTTGTGATTCTTGAGACTGCTGCTGCTGGGTTTTGTAACTTAGATAATCGAGAAAACTCGTAAGTTCTGTTAAAACTTCATCCGGTAAAATTTCGACTGCATGGATGAGGTGTTGGCGTTCGGCAGTTATTTTAGGCATGGTAAAAAATATTCCATAACTTACTCATTATAAAATCTCCATCATCGGGAGTGCTAAATTAGCATAATGAGCCTAAATTAAACAAAGAGTAAGGCCTGTCTTGGAGCGACGGCAACGATGGCATAGGCCATAACCGACTCGGTAAACTTCTGATGGAAATTCGCGATCGCCTTTGCTACAAATTAGATACTCTCTAAATTCTAGAGGCGATCGCCCCGCACGGTATTGACAAGGATTTAACAGGCTGAACCTTCAGCGCCCTTAAGATCCGCAAGCAATGCTGCACACCAAATGTTGAGATCCAAACACCAGAGATATTTTTTAGCCATTACCAGTCAGATTGACCGCCGCCGCGAGAATATCGTCTTCCGTTTCAAGGGTTGCTAGCCATTGTTCATCCACTTAACTTTTCATTTGACGTTGATACAGTCGATAAGAATTGAGTAGTTGCCATTCCTGTTCATTGCGACTGCCTTGTAGTAACGCCACCTGGGTAAAACGACTTAAATAGTAGGGTTGCTCTGCCACCGCAATCTCAAATTTCTGCCGCATGCTGCTTGTTCGGTCACGAAAAAGATTAATCCAAACCGAAGTATCCACAAGAAACATTCTTTAGACTTCCGGGAAATCACTACGGAGCATTTTGTAATCATAGTCAGGCTGAAATTGAATTTTGCCACTCAAATCCAGTAAATCATGTTTTTTCTGGCTTTTAATCAGGGCTTGGAGTGCAAGATGCATCAGTTCTTTCTTCGTGCGCACATTGGTTAACCGAAAGGCTTCCTTAACCAGTTGATTATCGAATTTTCCATTCGTTCACATGATTTTTTGTGTAAAAAGCACCGTATCAGGTGTATTAAGTGTATTGAATATAGATTACTGCATGTGATCTCTAGATGGCATCTATTTGCAAGGCAAGTTGTCCAGCCTCACAAATCTGATTGTAAGGACAGTAGACACAATGCTCAGGGTCGGGTTTAGGCGTATAGTCCCGCTGGGCGATCTGTTGCATTAGAGTATGGGCTTCTTGGTTAATATCCTCCAAATCTGTTGGGTGAAACGTATGGAGTTGCCGCTGGCGGAGGTAGGCAATATGGGCCTGAGGTTTTCCTGCTGCTCTGGCATAGGCCCAGAGTTGAAAACGGTGTTCTATAGGATTTGGCTTGGAATCTGTTTTAATGTCGAGGACAAAATCTGCACCAATTAGATCCGCCCGGCCATTGAGGACTAGTTTATTCTGACTGAGTTCTAAAGTAACTTCTTTTTCACCCTCTTGGAAAGTCGCAAATACTGGATCTGTCCGGAAAGCTTGAGCTAGATCGAGGGCCTCTTGTACTTTTTCTAGGGGGAGCTTGGGATCCTGGTTATGAAAATCTAATTGTTCAACAGTTTTATAGTCTTTTTCGAGGGCAATATGGGTAAGGGAACCAATCGCCGCCCCGTAATGACTTTCCCCTTCGCGCAAACCTGGATGCCTGATGATGTGCTCAAAGTAGAATTTTTTCGGGCAGCGGGCATAGGTCGTCAGCGCTGTTATCGGTAGCTCCAAACCATTACTTTGGGACGGTTCTAGAAGTAATTCGGGTGCTGCCTGGGATTCTAAGGGTTCATCGCCTTTCCACCAGGACTCTGCTGGGGGATATAGATCTGGGTCAATGCCTTTAATGGGAAAATCCTCTAGCCCTGGTTGCAGTAGGTCAAAACCTCCGCCTTTCTGTTGGGGAGTGGTCAAAATCAGGCGATCGCGGGCGCGGGTGAGGGCCACATACAACACCCGTTTAGCTTCTGCAGTTTCCCGCTCTTTTTGGTTCCCTTCGAGGAGTTGAAACAGTACGGATTTCTGGAGTTTACCTTGGTCATCCCGTTGTTTAAGGGCTACGCCAAAGTCTGGGTCGAATAGAATGGCGGCACTATTATTTTTTTGTTTTCTGGTGAGATCTGGCACAATCACCACCGACCATTCCAAACCCTTTGCGGCGTGGATCGTCATCAAAGCAACGGCATTTTCTGCTTCGAGGGGCGGCCGGGGAATTTTCACCCCATGGCGCTGGAAACGTTGCAGACGCCGCACCACAGACAACACATCCGCCGTCCCCTGTTCCAAAGAACGGAGGAGTTCTAAGAAGCCTTGCCAATCGGCGAGGCGACGCTCAGCCTGGGGCAGATTGGCGATCACAGCAGAATAGCCCGTCAGTTTATCTGCCAGTTGCAAAAGCTGGGAAGGAGATAGAATATTCCGTTGCCGGAGGAGCTGTTGCAGGATCGCCACCCGTTGTTTTACTGCCGGCTGTTTGCTTTCTTTGAGGCAAGACCACCATTTTTGATCTTTACCATGGGGGCGCAGTTCATAGAGTAAGCGATCGCTTAGGGTGAGAAATGGACTCCGCAGAATCGCCACCAAGGCTAGATCATCGTAGGGATTCGCAATAAACTGAAGCAGCGATAGGCCATCCAAGACTTCATGGGTATCGAGGAGATTTCCCCCACTGGTTTGGAGGAAGGGAATTTGCCATTGGGCCAGGGCTTGACTGTAGATCTCCAGGGGGTCCCAGGTGCGGGAGAGAATGGCAATGTCCTTCGGGGCGATCGCCCTCAATTTTCGGGTTGCTTTATCCCAGATCGTGATTTCTTGGGACAGCATTTCGTAGATGTGTTGGGCAATCTGTCGGGCTTCCACTGTGCGGGCGTCGACGATCGCCATTTTCTCTTTTAGGACATAAAACTCTAAATGGGGGGCTGGGTGGGGGTCATCTTGACGATGGGCATCTAAATCTTGATGTAAATCTGCAAGAACAGGGCGAAATACCGTATTGATATTGTTGACTAAACTGTCATGGGTACGAAAACTGGTCGTCAGGTCAACGCTATTTTCTAATTGCGATCGCCAAGTCCGGAAGACTTCCACATCAGCCCGCCGGAAGCCATAAATTGACTGCTTATCATCTCCTACAATGGTCAGAATGCTATTTCCCGTGAGGGCTTCGAGCAATTTACCTTGGGTAGGATTTGTATCCTGAAATTCATCAATCAGGTAAGCCTGCCAACGATCTTGGTAATACTTCTGGACTGACTCGTTTTCGAGAGCTTTTAGGGCGTAGATTTCGAGATCATTAAAATCCAATACCCGCGCTTGCTGTTTGATTTTCTTTAGCCGTTGTTCTACCCACTGAAAAGCACCTTTTAAAGTAGTCACCCATTGGGTTTCCCGTTCGTCCAATTCCCCCAAGGTGAGACCCAGCAGAGAAATTTCAGGAGATTTTTTGACAAAATCCCGAAAGGCGATCGCCTGACTGCGGACAATATTTTTGACATCTTCGCTAGGCCAACTTTTTTTCGAGCCTACATTACCCACTTTCAAGGTTTGTAGGGCCTGTAAGGTGCTCTGAAAGCGATCGCCTGTAATATCATCTTGATAACCTTCCAGGTCTGCCATGAACTCCCCTAGGGTTTGGCGCACCTGTTCCAACTTATCCCCCGGTGCCCCTTGATATTGGGTTATGATGGCTTGGGTTTCTTGCCAGATTTCACTTGCTAATAGGTGTTTAATCACCTGCTGCTGTTTATCTCGGAAAGCAGGGAACCAATCCTCACGGGTTTTTTCTAATGCTTTACGGGCACTGAGGGGATCTCCTAGGAGAGCGGCGATCGCCTCTTTGAGGGTGGAATAGGGAATATCGCCATAGAGTTCCGTCGGCATTTCAGCCAGGGCTAGATTTAACTGTTCTGCTTGCCAAATCTTGCCTTCCCATTCATCGAGGGGTTGAAACGTTGCCGGTACCCCCGCCGCTTCGGGATGCTCCCGACAAATCCGCATCGCCACCGCATGGAAGGTACTAATCTGGGCGGCCTCTACCTCCGCGAGCCAATCAAATCGGTCGGGATGTTCCTGGGCGATCGCCTGACGGATTCGTGCCCGTAATTCTGTGGCTGCTTTTTCCGTAAAGGTCATTGCCACCACCTGGAGGGGAGAGTAACCATTTTCTGTAAGATGATGGAGATAGCGGGCCGCCAGCATGTGGGTTTTTCCTGTCCCGGCTCCGGCAGTGACACTAACGCTAGTTTTTGAGGTAACTGCTTTTTCTTGTTGTTTCGTTAAAGGCATTATTCCTGTTCCTCCTGGTTGATGCGGCACACTGCTTTGAAATCACAATATTTGCAGGCGTCATATTTCCTGTCGGGGGCAACGGGATAAGTCCCCGTTTCAAGGTGGGTTTTTAGGCGATCGCCCGCAGCCTGTAAATCCTCTTCACTGGGGGATTTCGCACTGAGCTTTTCCCCTTTGGTGAGGGAGTAGTAGAGATTTTTTGTGACTTGATGGTCGGGATACTTGTGACCCACCGCCGCTTCATAAATGGGCAATTGGAGATCAATTTTTAAATTTCCCCACTCATCCTGGATTCCCTTGGGTGGACTAGAACTGGTCTTGTAGTCCATAATCACCAGCCCATTGGTGCCACTGACTGCGTCAATGCGATCAATATATCCGGTAAGCTGAAAATCCTGCCAGGTAAACTGAATCTTGTCTTCTAACCTAAAGACATGACGGCCTTCCGGTAAAAATTCTGGGGCAGCGATCGCCCGTTGGAGGGTCTGGATATGTTCGGTGCGTTGTCGTTCCCAAGCAGGTAATTCCGGTAATTTTAAAAACGCTTCCGCCTCAAGGAACCATTTATGCAATTGATTAAAATCCGTCAGGTCTAGCTCTGGATTCTTCTGATAAGCCTTGAGGGCAAGTTCCAGTACCTTATGGTAAAGAATCCCCCGTCGACTCGGTTCTAGGGTTGTTTCCAGCTCATCGAGTGCCGATAATTTTAGTCCCTTAGCTGCAAACCATTTAAAGGAGCATTGTCCCAATTGCAATAGTTGAGAGGCACTAAAGGTACGATCTCGCCAAGGGAATGACACCCCAACCAAGCCTTGATATTCGTCTAATGCGCCCTTTTGTAACCGTTGTGTTTCCACCCGATGGGCGGCGATCGCCTGGTCTAAGGTTGCCGACTGGAGCACCTCTGGGATTGGGGATTGGGTTAAATAAAACTGGCGGGCTTCTTCGGTGCTGGCAGCCAGGGGAATCCTTGTCTTCCCAGGCTTGAGGCCGAGTTTTTCAAAATAGATCGAAGCGGTTTGGGAACGGTACTTTCCTTCGCTTTGCCCCAGGGTGCTATAGGAAAAGGTGAATTGCTTTTGGGGAATTTGCAATAGATTGTAGAACTGGAACTGCTCCCGCCTCGCCTTGGCGATCGCCCCTTCGATGGGTAAGTGATTAGATAGTTGCTTACGGGTATAAAAATCTAAAACCGGTTCATCCTGTAGTGGTCGCGGTAGTACCCCCTCCGCCCCATCAATACAGAAAATATAGTGATATTTTGCGCCAACCAAATTCTGCGGATTATGTACCCCCACCCCACCCCGAATCGGGTAAGCTGGTGTGGTCAACAGTTGCAGACCCGTGCGGAGTTCTGCCTGGAACATTTCCCAGGTCATGGTTTCCGTCAGGGATGTCGCTAAGCTGTCGAGACCATCAATGAATTTTTGATAGGCGACTGTTTCCGTTGCCCAGGGAAGGGTACGGTGGCGTACCTCAAAGACTTCCAGGATTGCTTTTAAGTATTGGATCCAGGCGCTGGAAGTGGCTTGTTCCGGTGGTATAAGAACGGCTAGATCCAGTTGGTAATGTTCCTGGGTCAGCCCTTGCCATCCTTGAAAATCATTAGGCTTTAGGCTGCGGGCAGTCTGCCAAAATTCCGCCCCCAAAGGGTGAGTGAGGGGATGACTCAGCCATTGGGCTGTGGTTTCAAAGCTGTAGCCGCTGTCAATCACCGTTAAGAGTTGCTCGAGCCAGGCACCGAGACGGGTTTTCTGGAGGGGGATCGGATTCGGTAAGCTCAGGGGCACCTGATATTCCTGGGCAACCTGGAGTAAGAGAGGGCCCCACTGACTATCTTGGGTCGTCACGATGGCAATTTCCCCTGCAAAAACTCCCTGTTGCAGCAATTTTTTGATCTGACGCAGGGTTCCCCTCGCCTCAGCTTCTGGACTGGGATATTGGTGCGCCTGGACTACCCCAGGTTCTAGATCTATTGTCTTGCCACCGATAAAGATCTGGCTGAGGCGATCGCCCAAAGTTAATTCCTTTGGCTGGCTGTCATCTAAGTGCCAACCTTTCCCTTGTAAACGTTTGATAAGTTCGGCTTGGGGTGAAAAAAGAGGCTGGTCATCGACATGGGGTAAATACAGCACACTATCGGGCGTGGCGATCGCCTCGATAAAAGCAATTTCATCCGCTCGCGGGTCGGGGTAACCGTAGATCACCAGGGTTCGGGGGGTCGGTTTCAGGGCGATCGCCTGCCAGAGAACCGTAGCAGGATCGACGGCATTAATCCCTCGCAGTTGGGCTTGATACTGTTGAATAACCTGGTGCAACTGCCGGATTTTCGGGCTATCAAATCCTTTGAGAACATCGAGATCCGGGCTGGTTTGTAATAGTTCTTGGATTGCACTCCGCCAGGTTTGCACTGTGCCCTCTAAATCGGTCGGGTTTAAGGTTGTGGCGATCGCCTGTTTGAGATGACGATACTGTTCGATGGGATTGAGCGTCCGTAGCCCATGGGCCATCAGCAATTCCTTTGCCAACGTTGCCAGGGAATATTTCCTCTGTTGTTTCAGGCGTTTAGCTGTTTGTCGCGTTGGGGCGATCGCCTTCGCTTTTCCCGCTTTTAAGAGAGTCTGAGCTGCCTGAAGAAAAGGTGATGAATGCTTGTAAATAGTGCCCATAAATCAAATTGCCTGAATTAAAGTTTCTGTCAAAGCTCATAATGATATGAATGCCGTGGCTCTCTCCCAGCACACATCATCTAGGGAAAGTTACCCATAACGTTATGGGTAATTCACAAAAGCTTTTTAAACCCAATTCTCAGAACTTACCAAATAAAACACTTTAGCGACTCAGATTGAATAAAAAAATTATCTAAACTACTCCTGTGAGGCGATCGCCTACTCATTCGGCAACTCGAAAGAATTTCAGACTATAGGGCATTAGTCACACCTTCTTAGCGTGCAATATGTTCCCTTTTATGACGTAACCCCTAGAACCCCTATTCTTTCGTTAAAATGGCCTAAAAAGGTCGATCCTCAAAACACCTTCTATGTAAGGCTTTCAGACGATATTTTTTCTATAACCGATACTTTCTGTTCAAATGCGCCCTCTAATCCATGTACTGGAGAGTGATTAAAACTGGGGGAAACTATATGAGGCAAGGATTCCAAGAGCCATTAAACATCTGACTCTTGGTTGAGATATCGATACACACTGGCTTTTGAGAGATGATATTCTGCCATCAAAGTTTTGATGAGTTCACCCCCTTGTCGCTTGCGCCTTAACTCTTTACATTGAGTCTCTGTAAGCTGCTTTTTGCGACCAAACTGAACACCGCGAGCTTTTGCCTTCTGGATTCCATCCATTTGTCGTTCAGCTCGGATTTCAGTTTCAAACTGTGCAATCGCCCCCAGCATATTAAATAAAAGTCGTCCCGTTGCATCTCCAGTATCAATGTTCTGGTCAAGCACCTGGAGGTTCACACCCTTCTTTTCCAGTTTCTTGGCCAGCTGACAGAGGTGGAGTGTCGAACGTGCCAATCGATCTAATCGAGTAACAACAAGCGTGTCACCGTCTCGGACGTATTCAATACAAGCCTTGAGTCGGGGTCTTGTATTCGACACTCCACTCCGCTTTTCCTTGAAGATTTTGTCGCAATGCCGGAGTTTATCGAGTTGCACATCAAGACTCTGTCCCACAGAACTGACTCTTGCATAGCTGACCATCGCCATGACGACTTACCTCAATGTTTCGTAATATCTAAGACCCTTTGATAATTGCATAATAAAACATGAATTGAGACTTAGTTTTAGGGAGTCTCGCAAACTTTACTTTCTGAGACTATTAGTCGAGACAGCTCATGAAATGAATGGCAGCTCAGCCCCAAGTATTATTCAGTTAAAAGCCGTCATTTCGGGAATTAGCCCCATGATTTGGCGTCGTTTTCTGGTCACTGCAGATACGACCATTGCTCAGCTGCATTACATTCTTCAGATCGCCTTTGGCTGGACTGATGAGTATTTACATCGCTTTGTCATCCATGCTAAGCCCTACGGTATTCATCACATTGGGGGTGAGTGGTTTAGTGATGACGCCAATACTGTAACGCTGTTAGATCTAGGCTTACGAGTCCGAGAAAAATTTCTCTATGAATACAATTTCTTTGATAATTGGCAGGTGCAACTGCGGGTTGAAAAGATTACTGAATTCGAGGCTGAGCAGACTTATCCAGTTTGTATCGAAGGCAAACGGAATGGCCCGATTGAAGATTGTGGCGGGGCTTGGGCCTTTCAGGAACTCAGGCAGGAGTTCTCTGAAGCGTCGGTAGCCTATCGAATGGCTAAAATCCTTGTGAATGATGAGATTACGCAACGTCGAGGTGAACTTCGACAACTGAGTTATTGGCTGCTATTGGACAGACTTGATCTCCGAAAACTCAATCAACGCTTGCAGCAGAGTCCCTTGAGCGAAGATCCAGCTTTTCGAGAGGAGATTATTTTCATAGACACATGAATATCAAAATCAGCATCAAGATTGAATCCGATAATGGAACCCTACAAGTCTCCAAAGATGTAGCTCAATTCGAGCGAGGTCAATTGACTCTCGCCAACCTAGGATTGACTTTGGAGGAATCAAAACAGATTCTGCAAGGGATTCAACAAGAAATTGTCTCGTCACAAGTGAGTCAATATATGGAGCAGCAAACGCCTTGTCCAGACTGCGGTCTACCGCGTAAATGTAAAGGAAAGCATAAGCTGGTTTATCGGTCCGTTTTTGGCAAGCTGGAGTTAACGAGTCCACGATTGTTTCATTGCTCTTGCCAAACCCATCAGCAAAAAAGTATCAGCCCTTTAGCTTTGCTGCTGACTGAGCGACAATCACCTGAATATCTTTATCTTCAAACGAAATTTGCGTCATTGGTCTCCTATGGTCTGAGTGTTCAGCTGCTGAATGAAGTGCTGCCATTAGATGGAACACTCAATGCCTCCAGTGTGCGTTACAAGCTCCACCAGATGGGTCAAAGGCTCGATGATGAATTGGACGAGGAACAGTACATTTATGTGGAGGGGTGTCCTATGGAATGGGAGGAATTACCGCGTCCAGATCTGCCACTCAATGTCGGAATTGATGGGGCTTATATCCATGCCTATCGTCCGAAAAACAGTGAGCAACAAAAGTCTTTTGAGGTGATTGTTGGAAAAAGCATCCCAGAGCAAGGGGCTTCAAAGAGTTTTGGCTTTGTCCAAACCTATGACACCAAATCCAAGCGGCGATTATTCGAACTGCTTAAATCCCAGGGAATGCAAATGAATCAGCAGGTCACATTCTTTTCTGACGGAGGTGACACTGTGCGCGATCTACAAATGTTTCTCAATCCCCAAGCGGAATATCTGCTGGATTGGTTTCACGTCACAATGCGGATTACGCTGCTTAGCCACTACATCAAAGGTGTGAAACATTACGACCCTGACCAAGCGACATCAATGGCAGAGAGGCTCAAGAGCCTAAAATGGTATTTCTGGCATGGCAATGTCTTCAGAGCGTTGCAGAAAATAGAGTCAATTGAGTGGGATGCGGAAGACTTAGAAATTGATTATCCAAAACTCAGTAAGATGCGGAAGGCGATTACCGAATTTCGGATTTATATTCAAAATAATGGAGGGTACATTCCCAACTATGGTGAGCGTTACCGTTGTGGAGAGCGTATCTCAACGGGATTTGTTGAATCAGCGGTCAATCAAGTCATTGCCAAACGCATGGAAAAAAAACAACAGATGCGTTGGACTCCAAAAGGGGCTCATTTATTGATTCAAGTCAGGACAAAGGTACTCAATCAAGAATGGAAGAATATCGTTCATCAATGGTATTCAAATTCAGATGAGGATGCTGAAATACCTATGGCTGCTTAATTCCCCCGTTTTTAATCACTCTCCTTATACGGGAGAGTGATTAAAACTGGGGGAAACTATATGAGGCAAGGATTCCAAGAGCCATTAAACATCTGACTCTTGGTTGAGATATCGATACACACTGGCTTTTGAGAGATGATATTCTGCCATCAAAGTTTTGATGAGTTCACCCCCTTGTCGCTTGCGCCTTAACTCTTTACATTGAGTCTCTGTAAGCTGCTTTTTGCGACCAAACTGAACACCGCGAGCTTTTGCCTTCTGGATTCCATCTATTTGTCGTTCAGCTCGGATTTCAGTTTCAAACTGTGCAATCGCCCCCAGCATATTAAATAAAAGTCGTCCCGTTGCATCTCCAGTATCAATGTTCTGGTCAAGCACCTGGAGGTTCACACCCTTCTTTTCCAGTTTCTTGGCCAGCTGACAGAGGTGGAGTGTCGAACGTGCCAATCGATCTAATCGAGTAACAACAAGCGTGTCACCGTCTCGGACGTATTCAATACAAGCCTTGAGTCGGGGTCTTGTATTCGACACTCCACTCCGCTTTTCCTTGAAGATTTTGTCGCAATGCCGGAGTTTATCGAGTTGCACATCAAGACTCTGTCCCACAGAACTGACTCTTGCATAGCTGACCATCGCCATGACGACTTACCTCAATGTTTCGTAATATCTAAGACCCTTTGATAATTGCATAATAAAACATGAATTGAGACTTAGTTTTAGGGAGTCTCGCAAACTTTACTTTCTGAGACTATTAGTCGAGACAGCTCATGAAATGAATGGCAGCTCAGCCCCAAGTATTATTCAGTTAAAAGCCGTCATTTCGGGAATTAGCCCCATGATTTGGCGTCGTTTTCTGGTCACTGCAGATACGACCATTGCTCAGCTGCATTACATTCTTCAGATCGCCTTTGGCTGGACTGATGAGTATTTACATCGCTTTGTCATCCATGCTAAGCCCTACGGTATTCATCACATTGGGGGTGAGTGGTTTAGTGATGACGCCAATACTGTAACGCTGTTAGATCTAGGCTTACGAGTCCGAGAAAAATTTCTCTATGAATACAATTTCTTTGATAATTGGCAGGTGCAACTGCGGGTTGAAAAGATTACTGAATTCGAGGCTGAGCAGACTTATCCAGTTTGTATCGAAGGCAAACGGAATGGCCCGATTGAAGATTGTGGCGGGGCTTGGGCCTTTCAGGAACTCAGGCAGGAGTTCTCTGAAGCGTCGGTAGCCTATCGAATGGCTAAAATCCTTGTGAATGATGAGATTACGCAACGTCGAGGTGAACTTCGACAACTGAGTTATTGGCTGCTATTGGACAGACTTGATCTCCGAAAACTCAATCAACGCTTGCAGCAGAGTCCCTTGAGCGAAGATCCAGCTTTTCGAGAGGAGATTATTTTCATAGACACATGAATATCAAAATCAGCATCAAGATTGAATCCGATAATGGAACCCTACAAGTCTCCAAAGATGTAGCTCAATTCGAGCGAGGTCAATTGACTCTCGCCAACCTAGGATTGACTTTGGAGGAATCAAAACAGATTCTGCAAGGGATTCAACAAGAAATTGTCTCGTCACAAGTGAGTCAATATATGGAGCAGCAAACGCCTTGTCCAGACTGCGGTCTACCGCGTAAATGTAAAGGAAAGCATAAGCTGGTTTATCGGTCCGTTTTTGGCAAGCTGGAGTTAACGAGTCCACGATTGTTTCATTGCTCTTGCCAAACCCATCAGCAAAAAAGTATCAGCCCTTTAGCTTTGCTGCTGACTGAGCGACAATCACCTGAATATCTTTATCTTCAAACGAAATTTGCGTCATTGGTCTCCTATGGTCTGAGTGTTCAGCTGCTGAATGAAGTGCTGCCATTAGATGGAACACTCAATGCCTCCAGTGTGCGTTACAAGCTCCACCAGATGGGTCAAAGGCTCGATGATGAATTGGACGAGGAACAGTACATTTATGTGGAGGGGTGTCCTATGGAATGGGAGGAATTACCGCGTCCAGATCTGCCACTCAATGTCGGAATTGATGGGGCTTATATCCATGCCTATCGTCCGAAAAACAGTGAGCAACAAAAGTCTTTTGAGGTGATTGTTGGAAAAAAGCATCCCAGAGCAAGGGGCTTCAAAGAGTTTTGGCTTTGTCCAAACCTATGACACCAAATCCAAGCGGCGATTATTCGAACTGCTTAAATCCCAGGGAATGCAAATGAATCAGCAGGTCACATTCTTTTCTGACGGAGGTGACACTGTGCGCGATCTACAAATGTTTCTCAATCCCCAAGCGGAATATCTGCTGGATTGGTTTCACGTCACAATGCGGATTACGCTGCTTAGCCACTACATCAAAGGTGTGAAACATTACGACCCTGACCAAGCGACATCAATGGCAGAGAGGCTCAAGAGCCTAAAATGGTATTTCTGGCATGGCAATGTCTTCAGAGCGTTGCAGAAAATAGAGTCAATTGAGTGGGATGCGGAAGACTTAGAAATTGATTATCCAAAACTCAGTAAGATGCGGAAGGCGATTACCGAATTTCGGATTTATATTCAAAATAATGGAGGGTACATTCCCAACTATGGTGAGCGTTACCGTTGTGGAGAGCGTATCTCAACGGGATTTGTTGAATCAGCGGTCAATCAAGTCATTGCCAAACGCATGGAAAAAAAACAACAGATGCGTTGGACTCCAAAAGGGGCTCATTTATTGATTCAAGTCAGGACAAAGGTACTCAATCAAGAATGGAAGAATATCGTTCATCAATGGTATTCAAATTCAGATGAGGATGCTGAAATACCTATGGCTGCTTAATTCCCCCGTTTTTAATCACTCTCCATGTACTGCTAACCCCATCGAGCAAAGCCATAGACCTGTCAAGCACCGATACTATCCGATTCTGGGCTTTGGTGACTTTGAATCTGCTGATCGGTTCTGTCGAGCAGTGGATGAAGTGGCCAACTTTTTGATGCCGCGTAGTCAAATGCCAGAATCAGTGTGTCTGTCGGCTCGAAGAGAGAAGTTCCTGCAAGGCGTTGAGGAACTGGAGGCATTGTTTCTATCTGCCTGATCCAAATTTCATTGAACAGGCTTTAGCTCGGCAGGAAAATCGGGGTTAGGATGAACTCAGGGCACACGACTCTGTTTTCCTGGGCGATCGCCAATCTATTTTTGTAAGCCATAAACTCAAAAAGTCTAGACTTTGCTACTTATCTTCTGGCGGAGTTTGGTGATGGTCTCTGGGTTTAATTCGCTTTCTAGCTCTACGGTTTCCCTTACGTCTAGTGCAAGTTTTACCTCTTCAGGAGTTGCCTGACCCAAATCATTGAGAAGTTTTTGGAATGAGGTGTTTTGCTGTTCAACGGTCTCAGCGGGAACGGGTTCCACAACGTAATTTTGGGAAACCTGACGGGTTAGGGCATAGACAATGTATTGGTTTAGGGATACGCCCTCTTGGGAGGCTTGGTGACTAAGCTGTTGGTGGAGGGTTTCGGGTAAGCGTAGGGTTAAACGACTCATTGTTATTCATCTCCTGTGAGTTTTAGAATGAGTTCGACGGGGGACAGAACAGGTAAGCCTAGGGACTGTTTTGCCCGTTGAAAATCTTTGAGGTTTAAAGTGACGATCGCCGCATTGGCATTCATAGCACAGTCAATGATCAGATCATCGCCGGGGTCGGGGGAAGTGGGTCGCCATGTAAAATGGATTTCGGTGAATTTAGTGAGGGTGAGTAACCGACCAAGAACAGGTTTTAGGGTTTGCCAGCGGGTAGGGGATAGTTTACGACTTAGAACATCTTGGTATTCATAGGCAATCGCCGTGGAAATGTGAACGATGAATAATTCGGCTAACCAAGCTTCGATGATCAGCCCTGATGCGCTCCCCTGTTTGGTTAAGCCTTCTAGAACAATGTTGGTGTCAATAACGAGTGTAATGGGGCTTGCTCTGTCATGACACCACTATAGCACCATATTCAGTGTCGTTTAGTTGCATTCAGCGATGGACTAGAGGGCGCATCTCGACAGAAACCTAGGATTATAGAAAAAATATTGCCTGAGAGTCTTGTATAGAGATCGTTTCAAGGCTCGACCTTTTTTACTGATTTTAACGAAAGAATAGTGGTTTCAGTGATCGCTAGTGGGTACTTCTTTATTCAGTAAACGCTGACCTAATTCCTTCACAGAGCCATCACCATTGATATAGGAATGAAGTGCGCATCATTTGGAGAAAGTTACCCATAACGTTATGGGTAATTCACACAAGCTTTTTAAACCCAATTCTCAGAACTTACCAAATAAAAAACTTTAGCGACTCAGATTGAATAAAAAAATTATCTAAACTACTCTTGTGAGGCGATCGCCTTTTTTGAAGACCATAGCAACTACCCATAACGTTATGGGTAATTATTTTTCCCTTTTCCTGGAACGAAACAGAGTCTCATGGGAAAGGAATTCCAGGCAGTTTCGTTTTTTATCTCGGCGGGCAGTCACTACCCAAACTAACGTGATGCCTCAGAAATTAGTTCATCAATCTGGGCGAGTAATGCCTGCATCTGATTCCATTTATCAGGATTTTTTTCCCAAAGACGCGCAGCCTTAAGCCGTTTGACCGTTTGATCAATGCGTGACTGGGGCTTTTGTTCTATGGAATTCGACTTTAGCTCATTAATACGCTGCCTGATCTCATTTAAGGAGAGATTTTCTTGGATGGCAGTCTCTAATAAGTTTCTTCGTGATTCGGCATCTTGTAGACGGGTGATCGCCTTTGCTTTGGTGTAGGCAATCTTGCCCTGGCGGAGCACTTCTAAAATATCGTCAGGTAAATTTAGTAAGGGCAAACGATTCGCCGTAAATGACGACCAATTCTGACCTAAGTTTGTAAAAATCGATTGAATCTGCTCACCAATTTCACTACCCATAACGTTATGGGTAATTGTTTTTCCTTTTTTCTCATTTTCCAGCCGGTAAAGTAGGCTTTTTACCTCCTGGGGTTGAAGCTGCAATTCTATTGCGAGGAGATTAAGGATACCTTCTGCTTCTTCGACGGGGTTGAGATCTTCGCGGGTGAGATTTTCCACAAGGGCGATCGCCAGCGCCTGTTGATCATTCAGTTCGCGAATTACAACCGGAACAGTGGGTAGGTCTAGCTGCTTCGCTGCTCGATAACGTCTTTCCCCTGCAACCAATTCATAGCGGTTAGTTTGATGGCGAATCGGTCGAACCAGGAGAGGCTCTAAGATGCCATATTCTTGAATCGAAGCAGCGAGCCGTTGAATTTTCTCCGGGTCGAAGTAATGACGAGGTTGACTCTCCGGCAAGCGAATATTGGCGATCGCCACGGAAGACTCTGGCTCAGTGGGTAGCTCTGCTAAATAATTTCCGACGGTACGTCTAGCCAAGGTAACTCAAAGCCTCCATAAATAAATTTTCATAGTCTTGTTGAGCTGCTTTTGCGGCAGAGCCCGCTAAATCAAAAACGGTTGCCTCTTGAATTGGCGCATCAGAAATACATTGCCGCTGATAGACAATGGAATTAATGAGTGGAAACCGCTGGTCTTGACTGAGGGCCTGCTGTGCTTCTTTTAATAAAACGGTGCCTTTGACGGCACGGCTCAGAAATAAGCCAACATGGGGCTGACCACCACGCACCTTCTGTCGCTGACGAATTACTTGCAGAATCTTACTACTACTACTGAGATCGAGACCGGATGGTTGGCAAGGAACAAGAGTGAGGTCAGAGATATCCAGAATTGTTTTAGTAATTTCACTCAGGCTACCGGGGCCATCAACCACCACCACATCATACTGATTACTCGCCTCCTCGATCGCATCAAAAAGGGCTTCGGGATCAAGGATTGCGGCGTTCGGAATTTCCTTGGGCAAACGTGCCAGCCAGCTCGAACTCGATTGCTGCGCATCGGCATCAATCAACGTAACGTTTTTATTTTGGGCCAGCCAATAGGCAAGATGTACTGCTGTCGTACTCTTACCGCAGCCGCCTTTTTGGTTCACGATGCTGATAATGCTCACAAATCAACCTAAGATTTACCTGAACATATTTTATATTACCCATAACGTTATGGGTAGCTTCCAGCCTCAAATTTTCGGGTATTCAGTCCAATAGGTAGCATGAAAAACAGTCTGATTACCCAATCATCCGATAAAGGGTTTTGGATGATGGCGATCACCTCCACAATCAAAAGGCGATCGCCTTAGATGAGTTAAGGGAAAAAGAGCTGTACAAAAAGGATGCCGAGAACAAAGGCGATCGCCATCAAAACCAAGATGGTAAATAATGACTCACAGAAATGGTCAAATTCCCGCCGTTTACGCCGCCGAAAAGAGATTTTCTGTTCAATCTCAACCTGTTTAAGCTGCAGTTGTTTTTCCTGAATCCTTAAAGCTCGTTCATGCTCCCGACAGAAATCCATTAAGAATCGGAGGATGAACTCTCTGGCAGCGCAGACGACTCCCCCGGCAATACAGAAATATCAAGGATATCATCCCCATAGAGAGCAGCATCAAACTTGCGTTGGAACTCTTCGGAGCGTCCAATCTCATTAATACGCTTCCAGAAAGACTCAACAACAATTTTACGAGCAGCAGCCCGTTGCTCCTTGAGAACATCAGGGGTTTCCTGAATGATGTGCTCAGCAAAAGTCGTCGATTTCTGCTGTAGGAAGTCAGTGAGTTCCGGCTCTAAAGCTAAAGTTGGCTCTGAAAGATTCGCAGAATCTAAGGTCTGAGTTGTGGGAGTTTGATAATGGAGGACATCAAGAGCTTCTTTACAGGAAAGATTATCTTTATCCATCAGCTGCCAAACTTGATCAAACATATCAATTTGTTCAGGTAAAAAATCTACGGCATTATGGTCAAAACCAAGAGCCTTAAGAATTTTATTGACCTTAGCAGTCGAAGTAGCGTAACGAGAAACAAGAGTTTGCTTATCCATGATGTAAAAACCTAAAAATTGTCTTGAATGTCAAAAATGTTCAGGGAATCTTCCTGTACCACCGCATCAGGCTGAAATCGAACAGCATTAGATGAAGTTCCATAAGTTGCCAATAAGGTTCTGAGGGCAGAAATTTCCTGTTCTAGACGGCGAATAGATTCTTGCGCCTGTGCTGCAACCTGGTGCGACGAAGCTCCCATTCGCTGCAAAACGTAGGGGTAACGCAAGATGAGTAAGGCGTCCTCCAATTCTCCTTGTAAGGTGCAGCCAGAACAACTTTTGAGATCGTCAATGACCTGACGGAGTGGGCTATGGGCAGCAGAATAAAAAGAATGTCGAAGCCGCTCTCTAGACATGGGTAGACCCTTCCAAACTAAGTAATAAGCCATAACAATCAGTAAAACGATGGGCCATCACAGAATCGGCAATCCCAGATTTAAGGACAGCACGGGAAAGATGTTTGGCCCAGCCCAACTTACAGGAGAAAAAATCAGCAACTTGACGCTGGAGTAAAAGCGCAGTCCCACCACCACAAAGTACATAATCAGCAGGATATTGTTCAGCCAAAAAATCCTGCAGCTGTTGCCAATAGGCAGGTAAAACAGCGTCAGCAGCCCCTTGCAGATCCCGGGGAAAATGGCGACCCGTAAAAAGCATTTGAGCCAACGCAATCTCATCCTTATAGCCAGTGCGGGCCTTGACCTCTTGGACAAACCAACGAAAACCCAGATCATTGGTGACGGATTCTTCTAAAACAGGAAAACCATTTTCAGTCACAAGCCACGAGGCATTACGATGACCGATCACAAAAATAGCGACTCGTGCGGCACGGATATCGAGGGTTTTCGGCAGACCCTTTAAAAAGAGTCCAGCCCCTTCAGGTCGGATAGCAATTTTAGTAAAGGTGAACGATTGAGCCCGACCGCAATATTCAACAGCGGCAGCAGCCAATTGTAAGTTTTGGGTCAGCTGCTCTTTGGTGGCATATTCATCAAAGGGCAAGAGAATCCCCAGCTCAATCGGCAAGGCACAATGCTCATGGTTTTGAATGTGGGATAAAACCCCCAAAATTTTGTAGAGCGCTTTTGTAAATTTACGATCCTGATTGCGAATAGCTGAACCGTAAAATTTTTTCGCAGCAGCCCCAAGCAGATAACAGCCATCAGGATCACTCACCCAAGCATTTTCAATGTGCGGATAGGCATGATTGGGCTGAAGACGACAATGATGGGGATAGTCGAGGGGAACCTCGGCACAGTAAGGCGTCATCGCAAAACATTTAATGGAATGGTTTGGCAGCTGATAGGCGACTTTAGTGGCACTACTACCAGGGTCAATGGCAATTTTGAGTAACGTCATAGAAATACCTCCTGTCTGAATAGAGCGAAGAGGCAAGAAAGTTCGGATAAAAATCAGAAAAATTTTTGGGAAAGTTAGAAAAAAAAGTTTTGCAGGGGAAAAGGAGTTTTTGGGAGGGTGCCAATTATTCGCCAAGTTTGCGCCACAAATGCGCCATTTTTAGGCGATCGCCGGAATTTACGAGCTGAAAAGAGAATTTGATTCTCAATTAATAGACAAAAATGGCAAGCTATTGAGAATATAGACAAAAGTTGGCTCAAATATGGCGCAAAATAGGTCAAAAGTTGGCGCAAAAGTGGCGAGATATTGGCGCAAACTTGTCTATCAGCAAAAGCGTAGCCCACTGGTCAAGCCGAGGAAATTTCCCCACACATTACGCACCTCTGGAAGTTTTTTTAAATTCAGCAAAAAATATCCGAATTTTGAGGCGGATTCTCTCTTACCTAAAAACAGAGGAAATTTTAGGTATGTTGACCATCGCCACGATGACCCCAGCAAAAGCGGGGAGCTACTACAAGGAAAATTATTACGCCGAGGCAGAACAAGTTGAATTTTCAGAATGGTGGGGAAAGGGAGCTGAATCATTGGGGTTGTCAGGGCAGATCCATACGCCCAAGGTTGTTCGCCATGTATTGCAGGGTTTAACGCCAGATGGTCAGCGACAGTTACGGGCCGCTCCACCAAAAGGAAAAGAAGCGAGGGCCGGTACGGATCTAACTTTTTCTGCGCCAAAGTCCATTTCAATTGCTGCTTTGGTGGGAGGAGACCAACGACTGGTTGCAGCCCATGACAAAGTTGTGAACCGAATCTTAAGCTTAGTTGAAACGCGCTATGCCGAGACGCGAATCAATAAACAAATTACGTCAGTGGATAATCTATGTGTAGCGAAATTTCTCCATGATACGAACCGTGAACTAGAGCCAAATCTACATACCCATTGCCTGGTGATGAATATTGCCCAGGATGAAGTAGGTGTCTGGCGTTCAGGGGTAAACCAAAAGCTCTATCAACACAGAATATTGCTGGGGAGACTCTATCAAAATGAGCTGGCCCATGAAGTCCAAAAACTGGGCTATGGGATTGAAATGAGAGGAGATGGCTATTTTGAACTACAAGGCTATACACGGGAGCAGATCGAAGGATTTAGCGATCGCCATCAGCAGATTCTGGAGTATCTGAAAACAGAAGGACTAGAAGACACAACAGCAAATCGGGTCAGGGCTTTATTTGCTACCCGAAAAATCAAACAGCATGATGTAGACCGGCAAGTATTGCTAGCAGAATGGCAAAACACAGCGACAGAACTAGACATTGAACATCCCATCCCAAACCCCAGTAATGCGGTCATTGAGAAGAATCTAACGGTATTGGTTGACCAAGCCATTCGTCACAGCGAGGAACGAACTGCCATTTTTACTCAGGAAGATCTAGAGGCTTTTATCGTAGCGGAACCAACAGGCAAGACTTTTGAGGCAATTGAAGCAGCAATCGAGAATTCGCATCGATTGCTCCGTGAAGGGCGGCGATTGGCAACAGCAGAAAGTCTAGCGCGGGAAAGAATCACCATTGCCTTGATGGAAAAGGGCCAAAATCAACTGTCACCGATGCTCAAAAATCAAGAAATTCACCTTCCAGAAAATCTAACCTCCTCCCAAGCTGATGCTGTGAAGCATACTTTGACAAGTCAAGACCGCATTATTGGTTGGGTGGGAGTCGCCGGTGCTGGCAAAACCTTTACCCTCCAAACCCTGGTGAATATCGCCAAGGCCCAAGGCATTGAAGTATCTGGTTTCGCCCCTGATGCCAGTAGCGCCGAAGTCCTCGCTGATGAGGTTGACATTGGTACAGATACGGTTGCTTACCATCTCCTCCAACAGAATGAACCAACCAAAAGACGACAGCTGTGGATCATTGATGAAGCTGGAAAACTGTCTGCCCAAGAAGCCTACCTGATCCTACAAAAGTCTAGCCAGCATAATGCTCAAATTCTGCTGGTGGGAGATCCAAAACAGTTAACCGCCATCAATGCTGGTGCTCCCTTTAAATCTTTGATTGATAATGGCCTCAGTGCCAGTCACCTCAAGGATTTCCTCCGCCAGAAAGATTCCATCATCGCCAGAGCCGTTCAACTGACCTATCACAACCTCGGCGGGGAGGCGATCGCCTGGTTGCAGAAACATGAGAAAGTCTCTGAAACCCCAGATATCGAAGACCGTGCCCAACAGATGGCCACAGCCTACCTGAAGTTGAGTGAAGCAGAACGGGTCGAAACGTTGCTATTGTCTGGCACCCACCGGGAACGCCATGCCCTTATCCAGCAGCTTCGCCAGGGATTAAAACAAGCAGGCAAGATTCAGGAAACTGAATACCTAACCGAAACCTTGAGCCGCAAGGATACGACCGAGGAGCAGAAGCAGCATGCCCGCTTCTATACTGTCGGCGATGTCTTGATTCCGCTCAAAGACCACAATTGCCTCAAACGCTCCAAACGTTATCAGATCACGAAAATCTCTGGTGATGACGTGACCCTCAATGACCACATCACCCTCAATATGAAGGGTTTGCGATATCCCCTCAAAACAGAGGTTTTTGTGAAACATAATTTATCGATTGCCGTGGGCGATCGCCTGAAGTGGACGAGGAATAACCGCCCCCAGAAACGTACCAATGGCCGGGAGTTTACGATCATCGGCATTGATCCCCTGACCCGCTTAGTCAGCGTTGTTGATGATAAGGAAAGATTGGATCAATTCTCCCTGGATAACTTGAACCACTGTGACCATGCCCTGGTAGGCACCGTCTACTCTAGTCAGGGTAAAACCGCGAAACAAGTCTTCGTCAGTTTTGGCAATGACCCCACCGTCAACCGTGAAAGCGTTTTGGTCGCCTTATCCCGAGCCAAATATGATGTCAAAATCTGGACAACCAATGCCCAGAAACTGGGTGAACTGGCAGACATTTCCCATAATCAGCTCAATCCCTCTGAACTCCTTAAGGAACAAGGCATCAAATTAACGCCACCTCCAGCACCATTACATTTGACAGAAGAACATTGGTTAGAGCGCGTAGAAAAATCAGGCATTGCCCCAGAGGTAGCTGCCCTCAACGCTGAATCATTGGCAGGGATGGATGTCTATGAACGGCTGCTGGAAGACCATTTGGCGACTCTAGGCAGTGGTCAGTATGTCACCCAACCCATGAAGCGGGTGATGGATCAATATGCCACTGTTGCGGAGGGGGGCGTCTGGGCTGATGGCGGCATTGATGCCACAAAATTACCAACGTTACAGATCGGTGAAATCCCTCCAGAAAAGACCTTTGGGGAATTTAAAGCGGATCATCCTCGTCTCGATTGGCGCAAAACCCAGCAAAAAGGCAGTGACCAATACCGTAAATATGAAGCTCCCAGAGGGATCCCGAAGGGCATTATCTTTCCCAGGGTGCCTGAACAACTTGCTGAAAAAATCTATACAAGATACGGTGTCAACCCTAGTACTGAAGAACGAAGGAGCGGTTTTTGGCCCTGTGTCTACTGGTACCCAGAAATTCCTATTATCCCAGTGGAAGGAAAGAAAAAAGCAGAATCGGTTCTTAGTCAAGGCTATGCGGCGATCGCCCTGCCCAGTGTCACGGGGGGATATCGATCAAGGGAGAATGGCGTGGAATTGCCGAAACGTAGACTCCATCCAGAATTGGCGGTATTCGCAACAAGCGGACGAAAAATCCTGATGGCCTTTGACCAAGACACCAAACAAAGCACCGTGCAAAATGTACGCCGTGATTTAGTACGAACCGGAGAATTATTAGCCGAAGCAGGCTGTAAAGTTTCAGTTTTGAAATGGCAGTCCCACGAAGGCAAAGGCATCGATGATTTGATTGTCAAACAAGGCAAAGAGCGGTTTTTAGATGTATTAGATCATGCCATCCCATTAACTTGGGAAGCCGATCAGCACTATCGCAATGAATATCTCAAACTGAGGAATTATCTGCTCAAAACCCAAGGACAGGGACGGAAGTTGACTGAACTCATGATCGATACGGCGATCTCCTACACGGCCCATCCCCAGGATAGAACCAAAATCCTGCACCAGAGCAACACCCTCGATGCACGGCGAAAGCAAGGGATTCCCGAAGATGTCAAAAGCTATCAAATACAGATAGAACAAGAGTTACAGCGTTTACAATGGAAACTAAATCCCAAGCACAGATTAAACATCTAATCCATGGGTGATCTCAGCGCTCATAGTCTGATTGGCTGTCAGTAGGCTCTCCCGATCTCCCATTTTCTTTTGCCTGAGTCCCGTTCGCATGGACTCCATTCAAGATTTTGTACTCATTCCTAGAAAGGTAGTTGGGGAAATAGCTGGTACATCAGCACCCTCATAATCTGGGAGATTTCTAGTGATGATCAGTTCTGCGTTGATTGCCTCAGCAGTTTTAATGTTAACAGCATCTTCAAAGTCCTTGAGGTTAGTAGCTAGAGCATCGCGAATAATGGCATCGTTAACCCCAGCGACTTCTATTTTCTGTAGTAGGTGTTTGATACTCTGACGGGTTTCAGTTACCCCCAGGGAACGACGAACAATGTAGAAAATATTGGTGACGGCATGGGCAGCAATATATAAGTTTATCCCTGGGTCGTGGGCGGCAAAGTCTAGGGCTCTGGCAGACTCTATGAAGAAAGGTTCCCGTTTGGTTAGGACATCGATGATGACATCACTATCAAAAAGGATATTTCTCAACTGTATTTCTCCTCTAGATAATCGATGTATAGTTCCGTAGGATCTGTCACAGGTTCGAGCTGAGCAATGCCAATTAGTTGCTGAATCCAAGGGCTCAGGTCATCTGCTGCTTCTGAGGGAGTGGTTGAAATGTCAGCCATTGATGGTGTTGTTTCGTGTGGTTGGAGTTCATCCAACAGGATTCTGACCAGTTGCCATTTGTCAGCATCAGGGAGTTGCCGGACTTGGGTTTGAATATCTTGAAAAGTCATAGCTAGTTCTGGAACTTAGTTTCAATTCAAGGCAACAAGGTCAAGGACTCTAATTTTGTTGGTGATAGCTTCACTAACAATGGGTAATGCAATAACAATCTTTCCTTAGTCTAACTTGACTCGGCTAGCCTATAAAAAAAGACATCCATGGTAAGGGTCATCAACAGATCGGCAATTCTGAAAAAATTGGTAGTCCTAAAAATGTAAAGATATCTTGAAAAACTTATGAGGCAAAGGCTTCAGAGCAAGAAGAATTTTGATGAGGGTCGACTAAAGCCGGAGTGTTTAACGGTGAATTAATCTTCTAAGCCCATTTCCTCGCTTATCACGAAAATTATGGCAATGCTTGAAAATTGTCTTTGCTTCTGAAGCTATCCTTATTCCTGTAGGACTGCCGTCATATTAACGAAATAAGCACTTTTTCGATAATATAACCTTGGAATTGGTTCAGTATTAACGAAAGCGATAATTATGGCGATCGCCAACCGAGCGGGTCAGTATGTGCAACAAGTAGAGGGCTATCGGGCGTTTATTCCGAAGCCATTGCCACCAAGTCCTGAGATTGAGATGGATCAGGAAATGTGGAATTTACTTTCTTTGGCAGATCGGGCATTGGGTCGTCTGGATGGTTCGACGGATGCATTACCGAATCCTGATCTATTTGTTTTTATGTATGTTCGTAAAGAGGCAGTATTATCGAGTCAGATTGAAGGGACTCAGGCTTCTCTGATTGATGTACTGGAGTTTGAATCTCAGACTTTGGATCCGGATAATCCACAGGATGTGGAGGAAGTCGTTAACTATATTGCGGCGGTGAATTACGGTTTGGAGCGTTTACAGTCGTTACCTGTCTCCTTGCGCTTAATTCGAGAAATCCATAAAAAATTGATGCAGGGAGTTCGAGGTGCTGAACGGAGTCCGGGGGAGTTTCGCCGTACTCAGAATTGGATTGGGGCGGGTGGTTGTACGCTTCAAGATGCGAGTTATGTACCGCCGCCACCCCATGAGATGAAGCTGTGTTTGGATAATTTAGAAAAGTTTTTACATGATCCGCGACCTATGCCGCCGTTGCTCAAGATTGGTTTAGCCCATGCGCAGTTCGAGACGATTCACCCGTTTTTGGATGGGAATGGTCGGGCGGGTCGTTTATTGATTACTTTTTTGCTCTGTGAGCAGCAAATCCTCCAGCGACCTTTACTTTATATTTCCTACTATTTTAAGAAGTATCGAACTCGTTATTACGACCTGTTGCAGGGGGTTCGAGATGCAGGGGATTGGGAGAGTTGGTTAAAGTTTTTCCTGCGGGGGATTGCAGAAACGGCAAATGAGGCGGCAAGGACAGCACGGCAGATTGTCCAACTAAAGGAGGAGCACCGTATTTTACTGTTGGAGCGGATGGGGCGAAAGTCGGGGAATGCCATCGCTTTATTAGAAACGCTTTATTTTAAGCCGATCTTCACGGTGGAACATGCCATGGAGGTGACGAGGTTATCCTATCCCAATGCGAATAGATTGGTGAAAGACCTTTGTAATATTGGTTTACTGGAGGAAATCACAGGACAGAAACGGAATAGAGCTTTTTGCTATGCTCCATATCTGGCGGTGTTTAAAGATGGGTAATTGGTTAAGCTAAGTGATTCCCTCGCTAGAACCACTCGTCTCCAGAATCGGACGTGAAACTTTCGCTCCATAGGCTTCTCAATGATTTGGTGCTTGTCACGCACACCTCTAGATTCATAGTTAAAAGGGATGAAGGTTGAGGTAATCCTCATCTATACTCTGGAACTGAAAGGAGTCAGCTCACAAGAAGGCTAAATTAAGATTGCGAAAAATGCAGATCAAGCTTATCTAACAGGGCTAAACCCTGAGCCTGATTACCCATTGCAGCTAGTACCTTAAAGCGAGTGTGGGCATCAAACTCAGCGAGAGCAATATTAGAAAATTCTTCCATCAATTTATTTAGGCTAATCCCCCTTGCCTTCGCTAATTCCTTGAGACGAGAGTGTTTATCATCAGGAAGACGAATTGTTAATGTTGCCATCTTGTAACCTCCGTATAAACATTTCTGGTGTAAGAATTAATAAATCAGGAAAGAGTAGTTCAGCCCTTTGGAAATCTTTGGTATTCCCCGTAATAATGGCTCGCGCATTGCCGGCGATCGCCAATTCCAGCAAATGATTATCGCCTTCATCCTGTAGATTAGGTCGCCAGAGATAGTAAATAGAAACCCACTGACAAACCCCCATAAGTGCCGCCAATAACGTCTGAATTTCATCAGGAGAGAGAGGGCATCGAGTGAGAACATCTTTGCGGTGAATCACTGATTCGTACTCAGTAAACAAAGCATTGCCCATGAGTGGTAAGCATTGACCCTGAAGGCAGCGACGAAGCAGCTCTCGACTCAAGCCAGAAGCACTAATTAAAGCACTCACAAAAACATTGGTATTTAAGACAATGCGGGGAACCATGCCCTAAAGATAGCATATACGCTATCAAATGACCTCCGTAAAAAAACATCCCGAAGGATGTCAAAAACGAAAATTTAGCGTTGTACCGGACATTCAAGGGCGGGAGGAGAGCCAAAAGCTATCCGTAGAAAGGAACGATTAAGGACAAAACTGCCCGTTCCTTCGATGACCAGCAGACAGACCCAAAGCCAGCGACCTCGATAGAGGATAAATCCCATAAACGAGATCAGTTTGTGAGCAAAATAGATAAGGGCAAATGCTTCCATGATCTATGCCTTCTGAATCTGGGAACGGTGGCTAGGTGGGTGATTTTCCACTGAAGCCGCCTGGGGGAGCAGCTTCTGGGATTGTCCATAGCGTTCATGGGCTTGTTGAACAAAACTCTGGAGAATGTTCATGTCCTTCGGGGTTGCAGAGGTCGGCGTAATTTTTTGATTGTCAGTCTTGCGGGTTAAATTCACGCCACCGTCAGGGGTAATTTGCCAAGAAATAGCGTTGGTTTGGAAAGTTTTAGTGCCGTCTTGAGCGACCTCCACCTCGCCAATTTTTTCCATCTGACTGACAACGACCTTAACCGCAGGTTCAACAAAATTTTGCATAAAAACTGTTGCTGCCTGTTGTCCAGTATGGCTAAGGGTTTGATGGATTTGTTGCTTGACCTGGTTGTGGGTTTGCTTAAACTTCTGGGAGGCAGTGACAGAAAACTGATTTGCTAAACCACGCAGTTTATCGGCGACCATGTTGCGCTGCTGATTAAACCAGTCACCAACCCGTTGATTCGGAGTATGAACCGGGGTGGGATTAAAGGGACGACTTTTCACCAAATTATCCAACCGTGCTTGCAGCTCATGAAGTTTTTCATTCGTTACATGAAGCTGATTTTGTAGGTCATCAAACTGTTCCTGGGAGACAGGCGACGCAATTTCCGGTTCTGCCACTACCCTAGACGTAGTTTCAGATGAAGGCGATACTATAGCATCAGGATCAGGGGTTTTAGGGGTAATAGTTTCAGCTTGGAAATGAGACAGTAAGTTCTTGGCAATCTGTCCTTCTTTACTCTTAAATAAGAGGGTATTCTTCTTGTCAAGAATGCGCACAGAACCGGAATTTTTCTGAGGCGAAAAAGCTTCCCTGAGAGTTTTGGTTTCTTTCGGGGTGAGTTTAGAGCGTTTGCCATTTCCGCCAACAGCACCATCATAAATTTTCTTAGAGCCGACCCGAATGGTGATCTCTTGATCATCTTTCATACCCAATTGAAGGAGCTTTTGAAGAAATTGATCAAGGGCTGAAAGGGTCAGTTGAGTTGCTTCAACGGAACTGTTGGTAATGTCACGGGCAGATTGCTGGTCACTAGATTGTTGAATATCCATAGATTCCTCAAAAATAAAGTCAAACAAAAATCGAGACTATTGTTTTAAAGCCTTGAGTAAACAAGACATTTGAGCAGCGGGAGATAATAAAATATCGGGTAATAAACAGCCACCTAAAGTGTCAAGAATGAGTTCGCCGTGGACTTGGACATAGCGGGGGATTTCGTCGATGACGAGGACAAAGGTGGAGGTAGTGCGATCGCCAAGAAAGTCAGGATCAATGTAGGCCAGACGACCATCTTGAATCATCAAACAGGTGTCATCTGCACCATTGGCATAGATCTCAACGAATTCAGGCAGGTAACCGTCAGGCAGCGGTTCAGCGTCCCAACCTTGACCTGTGAGCAAACCGAGAGATTCAGAAAAATCGACCTTGGCACGGATTACTTCTGGGAGGTCGTCAATGAGTTTTTGGTCGGAATCCATAAGCATGGGAGAGTACCTCAAAGTATTGGTATAAAGGCAAAAACTGCCTTCTATGGAGTAAGAGAAAAAGGAGGCGAGAATTCGGACAAAGAATTGAAATTAATTTCAGACTTAAAAAACAGCAGCAATTAAGTCGGCAGTTTCTGGGGCATCGATCGCCCGAAAAGCATGGGCATCTTGGCGGAGTTGGTCGAGGTCAACTTCTTGATTTATCGGGCTTATGGCTGTTTCTAGTTCAGGACAAATCCCTTGATAGGCAGAAACTAGAGCCAAGTCCCGTCGTTGAAAATCTCGCTGCGTGAAATGGGGCAATGCCGTCTTTAAAAACTGCTGTTTGAGGATTTCCCAGTCGGCAGTGGATGCCTTGAAGGCTTTGAGATCATGTTCTGGAATGCGAATGGTCTGAATTAAGGGGATGCGGGAACCGTGGCGATCGCCGATCCCGCGATTCCAGATGATGGCTTTACCCTGGGAGAGTTGCAGAATTTCACTAGGGTCAATGATGGCAACAGATTGTTTATGCTCCGTATCACTGGTGGAACTGCCGCTCTTTTGCCGAGATCGCCCTTTGGTGTCGTACTCCACATCCCGATTACCGACCGACTTCGAGTACTTTTCCGCATCCGCAATATCATTCGCCTGAAACACCAATTGCGTCGCACAGGCTTTTAATAGACGACTCGCCCCATCCTTGCCATACCGTTTTTCAAGGACTTCAGGAAATTGCACCCCGATTGCCATCACCAAACCCGCCGAGCGGTGAATATTCGGCCAATCTTCCGCCGAGGGAAGATAAATCTGGGAAATTTCATCCAGCCAGAGTAAAAAAGGGCGTTGACGGGGTTTGAGCAAATTACGGTTTGTGAGAAGGTGGATCACCGTCGCCAAAATCGGGTTCACAATCTCGCCCCGTTCCGCATCACTGCCACAGATGAGGATTTTGCGTTCATCCAAATCCAAGGGAATCGTTGTTTTACCGCAGATCGCCGGCAGCAAATCAGGCATCAATAAGCCGCTCAAGAGATTGGCAAATGTCGCCTTGATACTGCCATAGGTTTCCTCAACGCCAAACACATCCACCACCGCATCAAACACCATGCGAATCGCCTCCGGTTGGGAATCGACAATGGCTTGAAGTTGGGGGCTGGGCAGGCGGGTTAAGGCGCGGCACATCACCAGATCTGGGCAGTCCGTTTGTTTTGCCAGCAGCATCACCCCCGCTAAAAATGAGGTCGTTGCCTCTGTGAAAAAGGGATTCGAACCGCCCTTCAGAGCTTGAGGATTTAGGTTTAGATAGAGGACTTTCGCGATTTGTCGTGCCATTGCCGCATCTTCTGGGTGACGAATAAAATCAAGAACATTGCAGCAAAGAGATTCCGGTTTACCCGGTGCAAATAAGCCGACTTCGTAATTCAACCGCTTGGCATAACCCGCAATCAAAGCCGTGGGGGATGGGTCTTCCGGCGAGTGGGTGGAATATTTGATATCGAAATAAAGCCCCGGAATGCCCTGGGCTAACCCCGATAAAAAGAGCGGATTCAATGCCGAAAAACTTTTCCCCGAACCCGCACCACCGAGGACAGAAATCCCAGAAGTACAGTCGCTGAGATAGAGCGTGCGCAAGTCATAGCAAAGATCGATGTGCCATTTTCCTTTGTGGCAATGAAAAACCGACTCTTGCGGTGTACCTACCCAAAGCCCAACATCCGCTCGTTTTGCTGCTTGAACCTGTTTGAGGGTGCGCAATGCGCCATTTTTGACCTGCTGCGGTGTAGCGAGTTTGCCTTTGCCGAGACTGGCTGATTTGCGGCGATCGCCCTTAAAAGTCATGAACGCCAATAAAACCCCACAACCCAGTAACAGTAAACCAAGCGGCGAAAAAATCAATTCGCTGACATAGGCGTTAAGGTCGGGTTGGGGAGTCGGAGAAGGCGGGCGGTTCGTCTGCGGGTTGGACATTATTGGGAATCTCAATGGCTAGATTTTTCAAGGCTTGGTAACGGTCAGCGGGCATATACAAAATTTCGTCGGACTCTCGGGCAAAGGCAGCGAAACCCGCTTCAAACTCCTCCTTGCCGCCCTGGGCATCGATTTTGCGTCGCCAGAGCTGTTCATTGAGGGCGATCGCCGCTTCGGGATCGATGTATCGACTAAAGGGATAATCGTTATCACTATGGGGATTGAGGCGACTACAAATGTCATTTTGAACAGTGACCAAAATCTCCTCTGGATGATGTCCATGCCCGTCTGTCGAAGTCGCCTGAATCACTTGATATTGTTGGTATTCAGCGAGGACGATAAAAGGTTGAGCGAGGCAACTACTTTGATAGGAGTGATCGCCGGAGTCGGAACGGACTGAGAGCATCACCCCTAAGAAACCCACAAGCATGAGTACACAACAGAAAAGGAAAGAATGCTTTTTAAAAAGATTAGAAATTGACATAATTACGAGGATTGAGAGGAGTGCCAAAGCGATCGCCGTCACGGACTTCAAAATGGAGGTGTGCGCCTGTGCTGCCGCCCGTGGAGCCCTCCAAGCCGATCAATTGACCTTTTTTGACCGTCTGATTCTGGTCTACTTTTTGGGTACTCATGTGGGCATAGCGGGTAAAGAGATTGTTTTGATGCTTGAGGATAACCACATTGCCGTAGCCTGATTCCCAGCCCACATAGGTGGCCATGCCACAGTCCGCTGCTAAGATCGGCGCTCCCATCCCTGCACTGACATCAATGCCCGCATGGAGTCGCCACGTGCCATAAATCGGGTGGAGACGATTACCCATCTCGCTAGTGACCACGCCTTTCGAAGGACGCTGCATCTTACCGCCCCCGCAGGAACCGCCGAAAAAGCAATCTTTGAGCACTGCCTGGTAATCAGAGGCTTTATAGGCAAGGGTTGTCGTCTGATCTGAGGGTAAATTTAAGGCTGCCCCCATTCCAAAGAAATCAACTTTGGTGGTTGTGATGAATTGTTTTAATTTGGGGATCATCGCCTCCATAGATGGATTGTTACGGGGCAGGAGATAGGCGATCGCATAGGCCGTTTGAGATTCAGTAAGATTGAGGGTTTCTGCCTGTTCCAGTAGGGAGGGCAATCGAGAGGCGACCCCAGAGCGTTGGGCAGGAGGAACTGTTTGGAGTATTTTTTGCAAACAGTCATCGTCACCGTCATCAGAAGACACCGAATCACCGTATTGGGCCTGGGCCGCTTGCAGTTGTGCCTGAACCGAGTCTGGGACGCTCACCTGGGGATTAGGAAGAGCTTGTTGATTATCAAAACCCAGAAAAATGCCATCTTTTTCCCTGGCGTGAAACAATGACCATGGGCCAAAAATAAAGGGCGTACAACCGAGATCAAGCAATCCTTTTTGACAAAACCTTGTGGACAAACCAAACTCCGCTGTTCCCGCAGTTTCATCGGTATCCATCAAAATCAGCTTAAATTCTGAGCCGAGCATCCGTCCTGTGGGTTCCAAGCTGCCGAACGCTTGACCCAGTAAGCCAGAACCGCCTGGCACCATTTGCCCACCTGTCTCTGAATCGCCGCCTTTGATCCAGCGATCGCCCTGGCGTCCCTGCCCCGAAAGTTCGATGTAGGCGCAGTTTTCCTGTTGGCAAGGATAACGAAACCCAACTTTGGTACTGCCAGAAATGGGTTGAAAGGTCGCATTTGCCTCACCCGCTCCCCAAACAATATCCAATGTGGCGATCGCCGAAGGAGATAGAATGCCCAAATCAGCCAGGGGAATTAGATCCAAACCAGGAATATCCTTAAGAGAAATCCCCTGCCAATTTGTAAATTCTTTGAGGGCTGTCTCTGCCAAACCTGGAATATCTGTCACTGACAAAGCAGATAAATTCGGAATTTGGGAAAGAGGTAGTTGGGCGATCGCCGGATTGTTCAGCAATGTCCCAAGATTGTCAGACAGTAAATCTTGTAATCCCCCACTTACCTGACTTGTCACCAAATCCGCTAGTGGCGGAACATTGGCTAGAGGTAGATTTTTGATCGTCGGTAATGCCTCAACCAGAGAACCTAAAGATTGCTGGGTGAAATGGGAAAAAGTTGACAGGGCAATATCTTGTAAATCAAGCTGTGCCAAGGATGCGATTTGCAGCGGCGATAAATCCGCAATTCCCGTATTCGCCATATCCCCCAGGGTAAAAATATCTGTCAGGCGATCGCCCGCTTGAATTTGTTTATCGAGGGAATACCCAACCTGCGCCGATAAACCCGTATCAACTTGATAGACAGCACTGGTTTGAATCGGCGGTAAATCAGCCCAACGTAACGTTTCCAGATTGACTGTCGGCGCAGAAGTCGCGGCGCTGCGGGTGCCCCAGCCAAAACTCAGCAGCAATATTAAGACCAGCAAGATCCAAAAAAACGGCAATTTCATAGCCCCACCGCCTCCGGTGTAACCCCCGCATTTTTCAGCACCGATTTCACATGGGTGAGTTGAACATTACTTCTGCGGGCTGCTTGGGAGAGGGTAGAGCCACGCCGTAGACTACGAATCATCGTTTGGTAACGCAGATAAAGTCTACTCCGGTAGGGGGTATCGGGATGGGTTGTTAGCCCTCTGGCGATCGCATTGGCAATCTGATGATGATCTAAAACCTGAGGAGCAGAAGCAGCTCTAGGAGGCTGTACTCTATTGATCGCCAGGGTAATGGGGTCACTTTTTGGTGAATCAAGACGCTGGGCTACCTGGTTTTGCCGTTGCAGGAGGGTGGCGAAAATTTCCTGCTGCTGGTCTAGGGTTTGCAATTGTGCCAAAAATTCTGATTGCTGGGAATCCAAGCTGGCTACGCGACCATCTAAACGTTCCACCTGATTTTCCAAAGCCGTCAGTCTGGCCTCAACGTCGGCATTATTAGTTTCGGAAACCCCCTCAACTCTGACTAATAGTGGTTCCTGGCGCGTGGGATTATTTGGTAAAGATTCGCCTTGACCCATGTGGAAAAGCTGGGCGAGGGTGCGGGGATCCAGTTGGAAAGTAGTCGCCGCTTGTTCCATGGCCATGCCTTGGTCAACCTTGGCAATTGCCCCCTGAATCGCCCGATGTAATTCCGAATTTTCTACCAATAACTGTCGCTCAATCGCCAAAGTAACTCCCTGTTGGAGTTGTTGTGCCGCATTCAGAGTTTGAGCCGTTGAAGCTCGCGTAGTGTTAATAGGGTGGGCCGTGACATTGACGATGCTATTGCCTTGGGAACCTGCCACCAGCTTAAAAACATAGAGCGATTCCACTTGATTTGCATCACGGGTCACCAGGCTGAGTTGGGCTTGTCCTGCTTGATTAGCGACCAAATGCAGGATAGACGCCCCCTGCTCGAAGGGGCGATCGCCATCGAGTTGAATCAGCGAACCATCATCCAGCCAGCCTTTATAGGCCAAAACCCCATCTGGCAAGGTGAGATTAACTCCCTGGTTGACCTTGAGCGCAATGGTAGGAACCTGACGTTGTGCTGCCTCGGATGAAATCCGTTGGGTTTGCGCCAAGACAGGCTCCCCCCACAGTCCGAAAATCAGTGTCAACATCGAAAGCTTTGCGAAAGATTTCATCGAAAATAACCTTATAAAGAAAGAACAAAAGGAGCGTGAATCGTTAACTGCACAGAGGTATTGGGCTGGATCAATTGCACCGCTGATCCGGCATCCGGTTCGGCCAGCAGTGAATCTGTTAAACCCTTGAGGGCCGCACTGCCAAGGCTCGTCCAATCTTTATTTCCCCCAGCCTTTGTGATGGAAGTGCTTGATTCTGTTTGGAAAAATGTTTCTGAGCGGCTAATATACTGATCCGCCAGTCCTCGACCCGCCCCCAATAACGCCCGACCAAGGGGAGTCTGCAAAAACCCTTGATCTGTCTTGGCTTGCAAAAGCCGTCCATTCGCAGCCGAAACTGTCATTGTGCCAGCAGGTAGTAAGATAGCTGGGCGATCGCCTTGGAGAATTGCCCGCACCTCCGCCACCAGATAGCCATCCATCACCTGGATAATTTCCGCCAGCAGCCGTGAATTCGCAGGCAGGCCCAAAATTGCTTCCGTCGTGTGGATATGGAGAATTGCTTTCTCTGCTGCAATCAGTTGTTGCGTCACCGTGCCAGTGAGGGATTGACCGCCTTCCACTAAAAATTGGCGATCGCCTTGCAGAAAAGATGTTTCCTGCTGCACCAACAAAATCGAATCATCCCGCATCGTTTCCTCAACAGAAGAAGACGATGGCGCAGAACGAGGCCATGAAACCCCAGACTGAACCGAATTTTCCGGCAACGCGCCAAAACTCATCATTTGTTTCGGTGGCGGGGCGGAGGTTGGTAGAGAGGCAGTGGGTGTAATCGGAATAGGCGGAACCGCACGCATCGGCGTAGGGGCAGGCGGAATAAAATTTTGCCGTGGTGGTGGACTAGGTACTGTTGAGGAAACCGAAGTCCTTGAATCCATCGGTGGCAGCGGTGCTCGGGCAACTTCTGATTGCTGGGATTGTTCCTGCAATTGACCTGTGAGAACTTGCTGTTTTTGCTGTTCTTCTAAGAGCGCCGCCCGATTTTTGAGGGAACTAAAGGCAATCTCCCCCTCCAATTCCGCAAGCTTAGCCTGGTCGGGATCAACCTCTTCCTCCTCCAGAGCAACATCAGGGGCGATCGCCTCTGGATTAGCATTGCCCAGTTGAATACTATTGCCCTGCGTTAAAGCAGCCCCAAGGAGCGCACAAACCAGCAAAACACCGGAACCAAAAAAGATCGCCTTCAGGTGAGGACGTTTATACAGAGGTACCTTACCCACCTCAATTTCTAAATCTTCCTGATAAGCGGGTGGCAGTGATGGAATATCCTCTAACGCAGTCGTAGCATCACGTTCCGATACGTCACTTTGGGAGAGATCAGACGGTGCATAATCCGTCGCGAAAGAAGCCGGACTCTTTTCAGCAGGGGTTGCTGTCTCAAAATCAAAATTAGCCCAACGTTCCAAGTCTAAGGACTGAAAATTTTCTGACATAATTCATTCTTAATAAATTGCTTAATTTCGTAAGCGTTCCGGCATAGACTCAATCACTAAACCAGCACGCCGTTCTTCCATCACAACCCGCTGAAGGTCAGAAATTTGGGGATTGTCAATCGCCTGATCAACGGGAACGAGGGGATCGATCACCCGAACATAAATTTCATGCTCACGTACTACTTGATCGCCTAAATTGTCACCATTCGCGAAAACCATGAGGAGGCCTGTGTAGTCAACTTTCCAGAGATCTGCTTCTACCTTTTGAGGCACGCCAATCACCGGAGAAGTCATTGCTGTCTGGGTGCGGGGTTGCATCGTAAAAATATCCTGGGGCGTCAAAAGTGCAATCTGCGTGAGAATATCCTTGCGAATCCCATCACTAAGCCGAAACCCAGCCCGCCAGGTCGCTGTTGTAATTTTCAGTTCACCATTGCCCGTAGAAATCGGCACACCAAGGTCAGGCTGAGGCGAACCCAGATCCTCCGGTGCATCAGGGGGAAGAATGCCGCGCCAATCATAGAGGCTATAGAGGGTCGAAGCCACGAACTGACGAATTGATTCCGGGGTTGGTTCAGCATGGTCTAGGGCAACCACATGACGCGTCAGCCCATCAGCCGTTTCTACCAACCTTGGTGCAGGTTGATTTAGGAGGCTAATCACCGTGCCCATCACACCGAGACTGATCAAGAGATTCAAGCCACCCAAAACGAGACCAGCAACCACACAGAGGGGCAGAAAATTAGGAGAACGTTGGGGTAAGAGTTTCATCAGCGTTTCCCTCCATGAACAGCCTTGAGACTCGTGGTGAAAGCTGCCCCTGCGGCCGCAAAAACAGCAGAAAAGCCCATACTGCCTGCAAAAAGGGCAAGGAAAGGATTAACTAATCCCCCTAAAAACGGGTAGAGCAAACCGTGAAAACCAAGGGCCGTGCTCTGTTGACTGGCGAGGGCAATCTGGAGAATAGTGAACATCCAAATACTCAACATCCCTGCAAACAGCCCACTGATAAAAATTTGCAGACCACTTTTTGCCGCCGGATAGAGAGAAATAGCAATCCAGAGGGGCGCAGAAGAAGCCCAAACCGCAAGGGCATAGGCCATGATGATGTGAAATGTCCCTGCGACGAAACTGAGAAAACCCGTCACCACCAACTGGGTAAAATCATTGAAGAAGCGACCAACCGGATTCAGAAATGACCAACCCGAAGTAGAGTCAGTCCCCAATTCTGCCGCCGCTGCATCCATTTCTGAATCAACCTCAGCGAGGCATTGCTCCTGTTCTAAACCACTGAGGGAAAAACAAGATTCTCGTTTTTGCTGATAAGCCTGATTAAGACCCTGCTGGAGATTGGCATTCTTGATTAAATCTCGCCCAGCGACCCCGTTGTAGGTTTGGGAAAGGAGATAATTATTCGCCCCATAGACCAGATTTTTGTAAGCCTGTAGACCCAATAAAGTCAGCTGACCTCCATTGGTAAAAAGCAAAACCACTACAAGGGGGGTGTAGATCATTTGCCAAGGAAACTGTTTGTAACTAGCAGCCTGCCACTTATAAACAGCGGCGATCGCCCAGGAGAGAAAACCCACAGCAACAATATAGGAAGTTGCCTGTAGCAAAATCGCGAAATAGGGCGAGTCAAGAGAAAGATAAGTGTCCCAGAGGATATCGAAGGAACCAGCAAGATCACTAATCCAAATCTGTGAATCAAGGGTGGCATCCCCAGCAATTCCATCGGTACCTGCCGGAAAAGGAACCCCAGACTGGGCAAGAAGTGGAAGGGGACGGCAGTTCAAAACTATCAGTAGGCCCAAAAAAGCCCATTGCAAGAGCCAACACAGCCGACAATAAAGCCGCAGCCATACAGAAGGCATCAAACGAAAACAATCGAAACAATGAAGTTGAACAGCATGATAAATTGTTTGATGAAGCGTCAAAAACATAGAAAACTATCTTTACCCCAAGTGGTAAAAATTCAGTAACAATAAAAATGAGAAAAGCAGATTGAAATCATGAAATTAAACAAAGAGGACTTCCCCTTGTACGCCTCAGAGGAGTCAAACAACGAACTAAAAATTGTTGACATAAATTAATTAATGAAAAATTTCGACAATGAATCCGGTCTAGAAAGAGCAATAAATGGATCAAGATCAATGTTTTCAAAAAGCTCATTTGAGGTAGTTTAGAATGGTTCAAATCACCAATCTGATCCATGAAAAAATCTGGGCTATCCTGAAAATCAAAACATAATTGCCCGTTCAACATATTTAACTTGAATAATTGAAAAGTGAATTTTCCTTGTGATAAACGAGAATAAATGGTGCGAAATCCCAAGCCAAAATCCGACGAAAAATCTGAAGCTAGAAGATAACCAAGATCAATCAGTGGTTGTGAATACTGAAGTGCAAGGCGCTTGAAAGATGCCAGGGGTGAGTGAAAATCTAAAAATTGTCGTAAAGGTTTCCTTGTATTTTTACCCTGCTGACATTGGTCTAAAGTAAGTGTGAGTTGAGGAAAATAAGCCTGAAGGAAATCAAAGTTGATAAAACGATATAAATGCTGAACTAAATCAACATTCACTTTAAAAACCTTTTGAAAATAATTCCAAGCTCGTTGTGCACTAGCTTTAGAGAGACGCAGATAATCAGCCAATTCCAAAATAGATGGCACCTCTCCAGGAATCTGACAGATGAAAGTCAAAATTGACTGTTGACGTTTTGTTAAAAACGGTTCACATAAAGCCTGTAAAAAGTGCCAGTCCAGCTCATCAAAAGAAGGTGGATGAGCATGGGGTAAATAGAGTACATCCAAGTCCCGGGAAAAAGAATAGGACTGTAACTTTTGGGCAAAGTGGGGACTGACAGAAATAGGATAAAGATTGCGTGCAGCCTCTCTCCTGACGGCATTTCGAAGATTCCAGTAGGACGTTAACTCAGCCGGATCATCAGTGCGAAGAGCCGTTTCAAAAAAGTGTGTAACTGCTTCTTGATAAGCATCTTCAAAGCCCCATTGCCTAGCCCAGGCAGTAGTGCGACACATCGCAGCAATATCATCAGCATGGGCTTGAAGCAGTAAATCAAGCGCTCGCTGGCGAGTATGGGGTTGCTTAACATCCTGAAGGAGTTGGCAGGTAGATTCCCAGGAGAGAGAAAGGCACGAAGAATCCGATTTAAGAGCAAAAGAAGACATGAAAAGATTCCTAAAATTGCATGGCAATTCAAGGACTTCGCCCGCTCATCGAGTATAATAAGAGCAGGCAAGTGAAGTACTTGTATTTAATTTGCCGAGATAAAGACTCTTATCCAGAAGTTTTCCAGGCTGTATGGATGAGGGTCTTTGTGTTGTGAGATAAACAGAAAATAAAGAGTTTAGGTTAAGGTAAGTTAAAAACCTAAATCGATGAATAAGCTTTATTCTCAAAGAATTGTAAAAGAATAGTTTAGTCCTCCATAAGTTTGAGTATCAAACCAGGAATCCCAAAAATCATGTAGTGTAATTGGAAACTCTGGATAAATAGAATTTAGCGTAAAAAATAGATTTTTGGAACCTCTTTTAAAAAAAACACCCCAATTTCGACAAAACAACAAGAATCAATTTTTAAATCTTAAAATAATGTTAAAAGCAGACCCCGGATCTAGAGAATATAGTGTGATGTAAAAAAATATGACAATTCATAAAAATAGGGAACAAAAAAATAAGCATATACATTTGTGCATAATTGCGATACTCGATACTGTGATTCTACGAATATTCCAAACAGATAAATGGCATAGTATTGAAACAGAGGGGATATTAGGTTAATCGTTAATCGCAAACATATACGGTGACTAATGCGAAATTTGAGATCAAAAACAATTTATCTAAAGCCATAGAGGGTAAGCTTTCAGTAGTATAATCAGTGGCTTTATGGATGCAAGAATAGTAGGACATTTGCATAAAATTCTTCTCAGCAAAATTGCGAAAGCCCAAGAGTTGATCCTAAAGAACAATCTTGCGAGTAAACTCTCATATTCTTCAATATGTCTCGATTAAATACCTAAAACATTTTCTTGACTGCTATGCCAGCATTTTTGTTCCCGCTTTGATGCGCTTATACTGTGGAACATAAACTTTAGGATACTCACGAGAAAAGTAGAGGCATCCTCTAACTAAAAAACGGGATAAGGAAGTGAGCGCTTTGTGATCAGCATCAACATCTAGAATACGCCACTATAGATGAGCATGTCGCCGCTGACGTAGATTCTATAGAAGAGATTAAATTCTAGTGGCATGGCAAGAAATATTCGTTAGGGTATGGCGGCAAGTCTACGGTCAAGATGTGACAAAAACAGATCTAGAACGGATGCAACTGAAAAGCTATTTAACAAATTGGTGGCGACAAGGAGGCAAATTTTATTCAATCACAGCAGCAAGAAAAGCGATTCAAGCGGAATTAGGCATCACTATAAAGCCAGGCACCCAGAGCGCAAAAGTCATTGACGAACTTGTGGAACTGTCATTGGTGGAAGTCGCAAGGGAAATCGTTCAAGCAAAAGAACCACTCACAGCATTTGATTTACTAGTAGATTTATATGATCGCCAACCACGTTTGGGCGTGCGTTCATCAACAAGTGTCAGACAGCAAGCTTATAGTACAGCTTTACCGATTGCATACTTGACCTCAATCTTAGCAGAGATAAAACTGACTTCAACAATTTATGAACCAACGGCGGGAAATGGGGTGTTATTGCTGGGGTCAGCACCGGAAAAGTGCACAGTCAATGAACTGAATCCAGCACGAGCAGAGCAATTGAGAACCCAAGGGTTTACCGTGACAGAGCAGGATGCAACAGTATATCTGCCGGAAAAATTGCATGATGTGGTGATCATGAATCCGCCGTTTGGTCGGGTGAAGGGCAAACGATTTCGCCTCGCCGGTGCTACAGGGACAACGAGCCAAATTGATCAGGCGATCGCCCTCCATTCGTTGCAGGCGATGAAAGACGATGGTAGAGCAGTTTTGATTTTGGGAGGCAAACCAGAAATTACCCCAGCGGAACGGGCAGAAGCCTATAACAGTCTGGAAACAAGAAGATTTTTCTACATCTTGCAGCAGCAGTATAAAGTTACTGATCATTTCACCATCAGCGGTGATTTGTATCGAAAACAGGGGGCAGGTTGGGCGATTGACATCATTCAGATCGCTGGAAGAGGGCAATCAGAACGACCCTTACCCGCCGTGGAACCGCCCAGAATTTACACCAGTTTTAACCAATTACGAGGATTTCTCGATGACTATCTCCAGCACCATCCAATTGCCGAGTTACAGCGAGTACCAAACAGCCGACCGAGTGTGGATTCCTTCAGTGGAGGGGGATCAGGCGCTGTTTATGGTGCGGATTCCAGCCAACCTAACAACCCTCGACTGGCAAATGTATCTCGAATTGATGAAGGTGCGGGTGGAATGGATGTGCCACCAATGGTTGGAAAAATACAAGGAAGTGAAGAGCTTGCAGCAGGATCTGGAGCAAACATTACAGCAACTCAATCCGTTTTTAATGGCTCCTTTGCTCTATCAGAAAGAGGACACCGACGAAATCAGCAACTGGGTGATGAACTGGGCAGTGAATCTGCTGGAATTCGATTCAACATGGCTGGACTGGTGGCAGACGACCAACTCAATGGTGGAATTTCCCGTGAATCTAGCCGGTTTAGAAGCGAATCCCGAAGCGATGGCACAGCACGACGCAGTGACAATCTCCCAATTTCTGTCGGAACTCAGGACACCTATGCAATAGATGCAGTTCAGATTATGAGTGAAGAATTTAATATCCCCTACCAACCCCGTAGCCAAGGGCGATCGCCGCAAACCTTGATTCCCACCAATATGGCGGTAGCAGCCCAGAAAGCCCTGGATCAGTTGGAAACGGAATATGGCAATCTCGACGAGTTTGTGCAGACGAGGTTGGGGTATGAATCCAAAGCAGCGATGTTTGGGGTGTTGTATGCCGAGCAGATCGATGCCCTAGCTCTAGCCTTTGCCCAGAAGGATAAAGGCAAAATTTTCCTCAATGGCGACCAGACCGGCAACGGCAAAGGACGCTTTGGTGCTGCCAATATCATTGATGCGAAACGGCAGGGTTATATTCCCGTGTTTGTAACCCAGAAACCCAATCTCTATGCGGCGATGCTAGAAGATTTGGCGGATATCGGTCATGGTGGACTCACGCCATTTATCACTAATAACGGTGAAAGACTTGCCTTGAAAAATGGAGCCGTGCTAACCACAGGCGACAAGGCGAGTCAGGAAGCGGAAATGTTCCAACTCGCCAAACGCATGGATCTAGGGAGTTATGATGCAGTCTTCACCACCTATAACCAGCTACAAACGGTGAGTAATCAAGAGCCTTATCGTCGAGAATTTTTGAGGGCGATCGCCCACCGTTCGGTTTTTATTTTCGATGAAGCCCACGAAGCTGGTGGTAGTCAAGCTGAAACCTGGAATGCCGGACAGGCTCCCAACCGCGCCGAATTTGTGCGGGAATTAGTAGATCTCAGTGCTGGTGCAGTGTTTATGTCCGCCACTGCCACTAAAAATCCCGCCGTGATGGATTTGTACGCTAGGGGAACCGATGCAATCCATGCGGTAGACAGCATGTATCGCTTGGAAAATACCCTAAAAGCAGGGGGAATTCCGCTCCAACAGATGATGGCAACCCAGTTTGTCAGTGCGGGCAATATGCTGCGGCGGGAACGGAGCTTCGACAATATCAGTTTCGATGCCAAGACTGTTCCCGTGGATCAGGAAGTAGCAGACAATATTTCCGCTGTAATGCGGGCTATTGATCGCTTTGATATTACCAAAGCCCAGGCAATGAAAGAATTGCGCAAAGAGGTGAGGGCAGAAGCGAAGAGTCTTAGCGAGGATAATTCCATTGGGCAGGCTAGTGTGCAGTCGGTAAATTTTACTTCTCTCATGCACAATGCCATTGAACAGGGATTACTTTCCCAAAAAGCGGAAGCGACTGTCCAAGAGGCGATCGCCGCCCTAGAGCGAGGCGAAAAACCCTTAATTGCCCTGTCTAATACCATGGATAGCTTTATCGGCAGTTATGCCAAAGACCAGGGGATCGAGGCAGGGGAAGCCATTGAGATTACCTTTGGCGATGTGCTGAACCGTTATCTTGAACGTTCCCGCGATGTCATTATTACCGACTACCTCGGCAAACGAACCCGAATGCCGATGACCGCTGACCAGTTGGGAGAAGAGGCGATCGCCGCCTTTGAAGAAGCCAAGGAAATCCTTGCTAACGCTGATTTTTCCAAAATTCCCCTCAGCTCCATCGATTACATGAAGTACCGCTTGGCACAGGCGGGCTATCGCGTCGATGAAATTACGGGACGCAGCAGTATTCTCCAGTACAACGATGAAGGAATGACCTATGCCCTCCGTTCTGCTAAAGACACCAGTCCCCAAGCCAAACTGGATATCGTCAATCGCTTTAACAGTGGACAGCTCGATGTCGTCATTTTGAATCGCAGTGGCGCAACCGGAATCAGTCTCCATGCCTCCGAAAAATTTACCGACCAGCGCCCCCGGCACATGATTGTTGCCGAGAGTGATTAAAAACGGGGGAATTAAGCAGCCATAGGTATTTCAGCATCCTCATCTGAATTTGAATACCATTGATGAACGATATTCTTCCATTCTTGATTGAGTACCTTTGTCCTGACTTGAATCAATAAATGAGCCCCTTTTGGAGTCCAACGCATCTGTTGTTTTTTTTCCATGCGTTTGGCAATGACTTGATTGACCGCTGATTCAACAAATCCCGTTGAGATACGCTCTCCACAACGGTAACGCTCACCATAGTTGGGAATGTACCCTCCATTATTTTGAATATAAATCCGAAATTCGGTAATCGCCTTCCGCATCTTACTGAGTTTTGGATAATCAATTTCTAAGTCTTCCGCATCCCACTCAATTGACTCTATTTTCTGCAACGCTCTGAAGACATTGCCATGCCAGAAATACCATTTTAGGCTCTTGAGCCTCTCTGCCATTGATGTCGCTTGGTCAGGGTCGTAATGTTTCACACCTTTGATGTAGTGGCTAAGCAGCGTAATCCGCATTGTGACGTGAAACCAATCCAGCAGATATTCCGCTTGGGGATTGAGAAACATTTGTAGATCGCGCACAGTGTCACCTCCGTCAGAAAAGAATGTGACCTGCTGATTCATTTGCATTCCCTGGGATTTAAGCAGTTCGAATAATCGCCGCTTGGATTTGGTGTCATAGGTTTGGACAAAGCCAAAACTCTTTGAAGCCCCCTTGCTTCTGGGATGCTTTTTCCAACAATCACCTCAAAAGACTTTTGTTGCTCACTGTTTTTCGGACGATAGGCATGGATATAAGCCCCATCAATTCCGACATTGAGTGGCAGATCTGGACGCGGTAATTCCTCCCATTCCATAGGACACCCCTCCACATAAATGTACTGTTCCTCGTCCAATTCATCATCGAGCCTTTGACCCATCTGGTGGAGCTTGTAACGCACACTGGAGGCATTGAGTGTTCCATCTAATGGCAGCACTTCATTCAGCAGCTGAACACTCAGACCATAGGAGACCAATGACGCAAATTTCGTTTGAAGATAAAGATATTCAGGTGATTGTCGCTCAGTCAGCAGCAAAGCTAAAGGGCTGATACTTTTTTGCTGATGGGTTTGGCAAGAGCAATGAAACAATCGTGGACTCGTTAACTCCAGCTTGCCAAAAACGGACCGATAAACCAGCTTATGCTTTCCTTTACATTTACGCGGTAGACCGCAGTCTGGACAAGGCGTTTGCTGCTCCATATATTGACTCACTTGTGACGAGACAATTTCTTGTTGAATCCCTTGCAGAATCTGTTTTGATTCCTCCAAAGTCAATCCTAGGTTGGCGAGAGTCAATTGACCTCGCTCGAATTGAGCTACATCTTTGGAGACTTGTAGGGTTCCATTATCGGATTCAATCTTGATGCTGATTTTGATATTCATGTGTCTATGAAAATAATCTCCTCTCGAAAAGCTGGATCTTCGCTCAAGGGACTCTGCTGCAAGCGTTGATTGAGTTTTCGGAGATCAAGTCTGTCCAATAGCAGCCAATAACTCAGTTGTCGAAGTTCACCTCGACGTTGCGTAATCTCATCATTCACAAGGATTTTAGCCATTCGATAGGCTACCGACGCTTCAGAGAACTCCTGCCTGAGTTCCTGAAAGGCCCAAGCCCCGCCACAATCTTCAATCGGGCCATTCCGTTTGCCTTCGATACAAACTGGATAAGTCTGCTCAGCCTCGAATTCAGTAATCTTTTCAACCCGCAGTTGCACCTGCCAATTATCAAAGAAATTGTATTCATAGAGAAATTTTTCTCGGACTCGTAAGCCTAGATCTAACAGCGTTACAGTATTGGCGTCATCACTAAACCACTCACCCCCAATGTGATGAATACCGTAGGGCTTAGCATGGATGACAAAGCGATGTAAATACTCATCAGTCCAGCCAAAGGCGATCTGAAGAATGTAATGCAGCTGAGCAATGGTCGTATCTGCAGTGACCAGAAAACGACGCCAAATCATGGGGCTAATTCCCGAAATGACGGCTTTTAACTGAATAATACTTGGGGCTGAGCTGCCATTCATTTTCATGAGCTGTCTCGACTAATAGTCTCAGAAAGTAAAGTTTGCGAGACTCCCTAAAACTAAGTCTCAATTCATGTTTTATTATGCAATTATCAAAGGGTCTTAGATATTACGAAACATTGAGGTAAGTCGTCATGGCGATGGTCAGCTATGCAAGAGTCAGTTCTGTGGGACAGAGTCTTGATGTGCAACTCGATAAACTCCGGCATTGCGACAAAATCTTCAAGGAAAAGCGGAGTGGAGTGTCGAATACAAGACCCCGACTCAAGGCTTGTATTGAATACGTCCGAGACGGTGACACGCTTGTTGTTACTCGATTAGATCGATTGGCACGTTCGACACTCCACCTCTGTCAGCTGGCCAAGAAACTGGAAAAGAAGGGTGTGAACTTCCAGGTGCTTGACCAGAACATTGATACTGGAGATGCAACGGGACGACTTTTATTTAATATGCTGGGGGCGATTGCACAGTTTGAAACTGAAATCCGAGCTGAACGACAAATAGATGGAATCCAGAAGGCAAAAGCTCGCGGTGTTCAGTTTGGTCGCAAAAAGCAGCTTACAGAGACTCAATGTAAAGAGTTAAGGCGCAAGCGACAAGGGGGTGAACTCATCAAAACTTTGATGGCAGAATATCATCTCTCAAAAGCCAGTGTGTATCGATATCTCAACCAAGAGTCAGATGTTTAATGGCTCTTGGAATCCTTGCCTCATATAGTTTCCCCCAGTTTTAATCACTCTCCAAGGTGATCCAGCTCTGCGAGATATTCATAAAATTCAGCCCCAATCGACCCAAGCCTACCTCCAAAAAATCTTAACCACCGCCGAGCAATTATTCACCAGAGAACAGACACAACCCGTACCCATTCCAGTCGCCAACGAACAACGTCACCACCATCATCCCAAGCTATAAACACCATGAATAACCCACAAAAAAATGTCCACGATCTCAACCAAGCCGTACTCATCACTGCCCTCAGTAAATTGACAAGCAATCTACAATCCTGTCAATCCCGCCTTAATTACGCCTACGCTAGAGCGACCCGCGCCCAAAATGCTCACATCCAAGACAAACTATCCGAAGCATCCCTAAAACTCTCAGAAATGCGGGAAATTCTGGATGATGAAGCCATACAAGCACTGCTCAAAACTTACCCAGAACGAGATCTACTGCAAGAATTGATAACTAATCTAAACCCCCTAATCCCAACCCATGAAGAGATAAAGTTCTAATTGGGGTCAGCATGGGTAGATGACTCAAACGAAGAAGCTAGTAAAATTCTTTGCAGTGGTGTTTGAACAATCCAGAGCATTGCCATTCTGCGAATCGCAACAACACAATATCGGTTTTCGGGTAGTTGCGTCTCCCCAGTACTCTTCATTGCCAAAGTTGGCATATGGGAATCTGTCGAGTGTGCAGAGGAAGAGTCCAGACCTATTCCGGTGATGCTGCTGGCCTTGTTTTAGGTATCCGAAAAGTCTAGAGGTCAGGTAGCCTAGTAGGAGAGTATCCGAAAAGTTACCGGGCTTCACTATGACTAGACAAAAACTAGAAGTCATTCTTCAGCAGGTCAAATCAAAACTAAACGAACTGTATGAAGAACAGCTTGAATCAATTATTTTGTATGGTTCCCAAGCGAGAGGGGAAGCAAAAATGGACTCGGATATCGATATTCTAGTCGTCCTAAAGTCAGCGATAAATCCCTATGCTGAGATTGACAGAACAAGCGAATTTATCAGCCAGTTGTGTCTAGACTATGACGCAGTAATTTCTCGCCACTTTATTTCCGCCGAAGCTTTTACGACTCAAAATTCTCCGTTTCTCCACAATATTAGACAGGAAGGCATTGTGATATGAAACCTGAAACGCAGAAGTTCATCCGAAAAGCCCGCGAAAGCCTCAAGGCATCCCAAATGTTAGCAGCAGGTGAAATGTATAATTTTGCGGGTTCAAGAGCTTACTACACTATGTTTTATATTGCCGAAGCTTTTTTGTGGGAGCAGGACATGGCATTTTCCAGTCATGCTGCTGTGATCGCTGCATTTGGGCGTGATATTGCTCGCAAAGGATTAGTGCCAGCAAACTTTCATCGATATTTGATTGATGCCCAGGACAAAAGAACCCAAGGGGATTATTCGATTGAGGATAATGCTGAATTATCTGCGGAGGATGTAACCAAGCTGATTGAGCAAAGTCAAAAGTTTATTGAAGTTGCTGAAGAGAAATTAGTCTAAACCAATGCCAACAAAAATCATCTCGATGAATTGCTTTGTTTGGTGGATAGTTTGCGAGTGGGTAAAACTTGAGAATAAGAATTAGCTGCAATTGAGTTAAAGAAAAAATTATAGTTATGTCAGTTGAGTCCAAGAATTTGGATCCCCCTAAATCCCCCTTATTAAGAGGGACTTGAGATTCTTGATCATTTCATCACTATTTGAAATGACTGTAGTAGAATTTTTCAATGATAAAAGACGTAGCATTTTGCAGTAGACTTAATTTTCTAGACAGCTTTAAGCACTGCCCTATTCTCTCATTTATGAGGATTTTTCCCGCCGATAAAAGCGTATCTGTAAACCATCTTTCGGTAATGGCGTCGGAATCACTTGCATCGATAGATCTTGGTCAGGCAATAATTCCCACTCATAATCACGGGCGAGCATTGATGCCAAAATTTTTGCTTCTAGACGGGCAAACTCTTTGCCAATACATTCGCGCATACCGCCACCGAAGGGAATAAAGCCAAACTTTTTCTGTTTATCTGCAAGGCGTTCTGGCGAAAAACGCTCGGGGTCAAATTTTTCGTGGTCGGGATAGAGGGCCTCGTCCTTATGGGTTTGGACAATTTGGTACTGTACAGCCCAACCTTTAGGAATTTGGAAATTTTTGTATTCGAAGGTGTTAATTACCTCCCGGAAGCCACCGCCTACTGGTGGGACAAGACGTAGGACTTCTTTAAAAACTTGATCTAGGTAGGTCATCTGTTGGAGGGTCGCCATATCCAACCCATTATTAATGCCTAATGCGTCTTGTTCTGCACGAATTTTTTCAAAAACGTCGCGGTGTTGTCCGACTAATAATCCAAAGGAAACTAGAGACGAAGTAAGGGTTTCGTGACCAGCAAATAATAGCAGCAGGATTTGATCTTTGAGTTCATCAATCGAAAGGGAATTACCGTCTTCGTCTTTTGCCTGAATCAATAGGTCAAGGGCATCGGTGGGTTCTGCATCAGCATTGTAGGTCTTCAGGCGATCGCCAATGATCATTTCTAGCTCACGCAGCAGTTTTCGCCGACACTTCATCGCCTTACCGAAGGCTGTCCAGGGAAGATTGATGGGTAGGGAAAATAATCCTTTAACCCATTCCTCGAACAGATTTGCTAAGGGTGTTTCCGCACCGCCATCTTTGCCGATGAATAAGGTACTGGCGACATCAAATGTGTACTTGCGGAGTTCGTCGTACCAAGCAAATTCCTGTTTTTGCTCCCATTGAGTGAGATAGCGCTGGGTGATTTTTTCGATGGTGGGAATATAACTTTCTAAGGCGCGGGGCTGAAATGCTTGAAAGATAATGCGCCGCCGGGAACTATGAATACCGCCTTCTTGGGTGGCGAGGGAGTCTGCACCGAGAAGAATTCGCGTACTTTTTGGCCAGGTTGCCTTGACGTACTTATTCTCGTTGCGGAATAAAACCTCATTGGCTTCTGCCCCAACCATTACCACTGTCGGCTTGGTGAAAATATTCGTTTTAAAAACATCACCATACTTCGCCAATCGCTTTTTTTGAAAATCACGATCTGTAAAAAATTCAATGGTTTCGCCAATGACAGGCAAACCGAATTTTCCGGGAGGTAAGGGCAGTTCATTGGGGGAAGTCATGGGCGATCGCCTAGGGGTTGTATATCAAGCCATTAGGTAAGGTAACAAATTGCCCTGGGGTTGTAAATTTCTAGACAATCGTCACGCTGTTCAAGTCTTTTTTTCGATCAAAACTTGGTTTGTTGTGACTCCCTATGAAATAGGATTTCTAAAGTCATTGTGGATAGGATGAACCGGAGCTTCGCGCCCCGGCAACTATTGGCAGGTTTGAGACCAGCAATAGCTCGACAGTCAACATCAGCCCTGAAAAAATCGGTAAAAAAGCTGACTAAAAAATCTTGCTGCTCTGCGGTACTTGACAAGCATCATAGGTCATCCACTAATGCGTTGTTAAATTGCACTTCACGGAGAATTTGATTGGTAGCACGATCCTGTTCAGCTTGTTTAGTGCGTTCTGCACGGGCCATGGTTTTGAGAACATTGGCTTGGGCAATATTATTCGCAGCAAGTTGTTGGAGAATCTGCTGATTTTGCTCAACTTGAATCCGGGAAAGCTGGGTCTCATTCGCCATCTGGAGCGTCATACATTTCATGACCTCCTGGGTAATGTTCAGGGTTTGGCATTGGTCTGCTAATTCACCGGAGGAGGTGGAGATTTGCGTGGAAGTTGCTGACAATTGTTCGGTATTCTGTTGGCCTTCGGCAGAAAAAACAATTTCTCCAAGGGTACTGGAAGTACCGGCAGCGACCTCGGCTTGTCTTAATATGCCTTCTGCAATGTCGTTTATGTCAGTTTGGTTGAGGGTGGCTTGGTCACGAATCTCTGCAAAAATACCGCTGGGATCTGGCAAGCCTAATGCGCCTGTGATGGCCTCGATCCCTTGGGGGACATAGACTTGAAGGAAGTCTTCAACGTGACTTCCCACATAGGTTTCAAAGGCACCAGAAATAATTTGAGTGGTTTGGTTCCAAGTGTTTTTCAGAATGTCCAAAATAGAGGCTTCGCTTTTGGCAGTGGACATCAAGATAATACCTGTGGAGAGGGGAATGATAATGAGTAGCTTTTTGGTGTGATTTTTCATGGTTAGAAATCCTCTAATTGTTTGCCCCGTTGCATACAGGTTTGGAAGTGGGCGCCCCACCGAGCAGCCGCTTCGAGGGGATTGGGGTATTGTTCAAAGAAGCGATCGCGGGCAATAACTTGCTCTTTGTTGTTTGCCAATAAACCCACGAGAATGGGACTGGCAAAATAACGCCCGTGGGTATAACGGCGATCGCCATCCACGAGCCATTGGGAAGTGCCCCGACGGCGATCGGCTTTAAAGGTGCTGGCAACGTTTTCGCTGATGATCGCTTCCGGTGTGCGATGGATGCGTTGGTAGTGGTCGATGTCGTCCCCGTTAATTCGCCCCGTAATTCGTAGTGAAAGATTGGTGCGCATCTTGGCACTGGCGGCATTAGTTTCGATAATCACCGGATCCTGAGTCGTTAAAATGACCGTCAAGCCGGATTTTCGCGCCGTTGCCATTTGGACGCCGACATATTTCGCCAGACCCGCATATTCGAGCCAGATGGAAGCCTCATCGATGTAGAAAATAGAGCGAGAACATTGCAGGGCGCGGCGTTGGGCAATATTGCAAATCATCAACCCTAAAACCCGTGCTTTCTTCTCAGAACTCGGTTTGAGACAGGAAAATTGCAGGTAGGGCGTATGGAAAAAATCAACGCTGGAGGGTCTGGCAATCTGCTTTCCCATCGCTCCTTCAATCCAACTCATCAGGGCGGAACGAATGAAATTAACCGCCTGCCGTTGCCCCTCATCATCGTTCTGCACCAGCGAATAATTAACCCGTTCGTAAAAATCCTGAAGGGTCGGATAGGCTTGCCATGCCGCCGAGTGAATGCCCTGTTTTTGAGCCTGGGCAATGCGGTCAAGAATTTCGGGATCACGATAAAAACGGGCGATCGCCGTGGTGAGAATAAACTCAACCTGCGTCGCCAATCCCGAATCTGTGACCCCATCCAGCACCAAGGCTTGCAACATTGCCTCAATGGATTCCACAAACGCCTCCCGTCGTTCTCGTTGAATTTGGGGCGAAAAGTTAGAAAAATCTGGCAATTCCAGAAGATTAGAGGCTTCACGGGAAGGGTCAAACTCCGTGCCACCGAGAAATTTAATCAGGGCAGAATAAGTGGAGGAAGTTTTTTGAGTTTCCTCCGCCGCAGTTTCAGACGGTACGACTAAATCCATCGAGGTAATCTGTGCCCCCGTGAATGCCGCCTCCACGAGCATATCGCCCACCAAAACCGACTTTCCCGATGCTGTCCGACCATAGACCACCCCATGGCGCGGACTACCAAATTCATCCTCCAAACTAGCGCGAAAGGGTACGCCCCCCTGAAGACTGATAAATTCCGTCCCAGTTTCCGCCTGATTGACAATGCCCGTCAAATTCACTAAGCCCAATGCTGCTGAAGCATTGATGGAGAGCCGATAATCGCCTGTCACAAAACCCGCACAACGCCACAATAATTCCAGTTTAATCGGCAAAGTTTGCAGCCAAATGCGCCAGACATAATCCCGTTCCTGGAACAGGCGAGTCGGACGATTGAAACCCTTGCGAATCAGAGTCAGTTTGTCGCGGAGAATATCTAAATCAGGGGCATAAACGAGAATCGCCACACCGACATAAACCGGATAATCCCCCTGCTGAATCAGCCGTTGCGCCTCCATCGCTTCTTCGGATGTGACCACCGCCGTTTGGTCTGCCTGCCCATTTTTGTTGGAGGTGCGGAGCTGCTGTTTGGTGTAATTTTGCAGGGATTTGCGCATGCCATCCACCGAGGCATAACTGTACTGGGTAATCAGGTCATAATCACTGAGATCCAGTGCAATCAAACAATCCCAGAGCCAACGGTATTTATGCTCCGGTGAGGTGAACTCATCGGGCAAATCCTCAAAACCGAGAATCGCGCAATATTGTTGCCGTGCGGGAAGCCAAAGATGTTCCTGGTGCGCCCGTGGAAAATTGTCATCGGTAAAAAGCTGTGACAACAATGACAAAGGTTCTCCCGTCAGACTTTCACCCGCTCGATTAAACTCCTTAATTTCGGGATGGGGATCATCGAGATCGACAAATAAATAGTAGGGTAATGCCGAATCACCGCCAATTGCCTGGTTGAGCATTTCCCAAAGGCGATCGCCATCATAGAGTTGCGCCTGATCCAGTTTGAGGGTGGCATAGAGGGTTTTCTCAAACTCAATCCCCGCCCGATAAGCAGACTGAAAGAGAGTGAGTAATGAGTCATATTCCCGCTCATATTCTGCATCTGTGAATAGCGATTCCCAACGACGAATCACTTTCGAGAAAAACTTTTCCACCCCATTGTCGGAATCCACCGCTGACCCATCGACGGTAAAAGTACTATCAATGCGATAACTGATGTGCTTGCGTTGTTTACTGTGGGCGAGATTGCGGCGGGTGCTGTCCTTATTCAGCCAGAGTAATTGTGCCGCTGGATTCGGTAAATCTTCCGTTCTGGCATCCTCAAAATGAGAATTCACCTGAGTTGAGAAAGTGAGTTTTTCCTGTTCTGCTAAACCCTTCAGCACCGACAACAAACCCGCCATCGAAGGTTCATGGGCTTCATTGGCATGGATGCATTGATAGGAAGCACTAAAGGAAAACTGGGTTAAATCCCCCTGGGTGTTGGCGATCGCCCAAATATCATGACCTCCTTTCCGCAGACAAACAATTTTGGCAAGATCCAAGAAATTCTCAATTGCTGGTAAATAATCCGTCGGGAGATTCCCCCGTAACGTCTGAATTGCCGTAGCTAAACCCATTAGCGTAAATCCTCCTGACGTAAAATTTGCTGACTAATGGCGGGGGTAGACTGGCGTTTGAGCCACACAGAATGGCGACCCCGACCACGCCGCCACCGGGGTGGATGGTGATATTTCGCCGCCGTTCTGGCGGGAGACTGACCCGCAACAATCAGCCAAGTGACGAAGGGCGCACAGGTATAGACCATCACCCAGATAAAATTTGCTTGGCACCAAACCCCGACGACGATAAAGCCAAAAAACAGCGACAAGCCAAACGGGATAATGTGTTCAGGGCTAAAGATAAAGAAATTGGCGCGGCGACGAAAAGACTTATTAACCTTCGTATTTTTCACAGACATGATCCTTAACCCCCACAACCACTGCCCATGATGAGCGGTTCAATTGCCCCGACCACCACGATGGAGACAATCGCATAAACAATGGTTTTGATTTGCTCCGAGGAATCCTGCTGTTTGCGTTTTTCCTGCCAAGCCTCAAAGGCAACGAACGCTAAACCGAGGACAACGCTCCCCCGAATCGCTGTAAAAATTAACCCAGACAATACCGCTAAACCCGCAATCTGACTAAAAATACAGGTTTCCATCGCTGTTTGAGTGGCTTGCAAGAGGAAAGAATATTCAATCGCCATTACCGGAGGACTGATGCATAAACCCAGCATCGCTAACCCAGTCAGGGCCGCAAGGAATTTAGACCGAGGTTTTAACCGTTGAAATGCCCGTAGCCCTTGGGGAGTGAACAGAAGGGCATAGATACAGAGGGGAATCATTGCCCAAGACGGCTGTCCCGATTTCAGCAATAACAAACTGAGGGGAATGCTGAGGGTTTCCACCAAACGAGTGGGTTTGAGATAAATGGGGTGCGACATAGAAAAAAAATTGAATCCTTCAATCCCTAAGAGCAAGGGGCGTTCCAGATTCGGATAAAGTCGCTAAATTTTTTTTTTGAAGATTGCGAAAGAGAGAAATAATCCAAGCTTGAGAGGCTTTAGGCTCCGAACATAAATCATTAGCGCGATTACCCATAACGTTATGGGTAACCAACCAGCGCAACCAATCTCCAGGCTTTGAACTAGGTATGACGTTTTAACCAGCGAGATATCTTTTCGATTTCTGTAACCTGGAGGGCTTGGCCCATAGATATTTCCCGAAACAGCCTGGCAGCCTCCGCTGGCGGTGCATTTAATTCAACACCATTAATTGCTAAAAAAGTGTAGACAACAATCAAGGCTACTTGTTCATTCGCTTCGACAAAGCAGTGATTTTTGGTAAAAGCATAAGCATACACTGCTGCTAAATCCCGCAGATCTTGAGTCTGGGAATAGTAGAAGGCATTTTTCGCTTTATACAGACTGGCTGTAATGGATCCCGCCGCTAAAATACCGGGCTGTCCACCTGATGCTGCAATCACTGCTTGATGGATGCCATAAATATCTGCGGCATTTAACCAAATCGGTTCTTTCATTGGGATAACTCAATTAAGGCTTGCTGATATTTCTCAATTCCACGTTGGACAATTTTCATTTTTTGCGCCAAGTCCAAATCCGCTGGTGACTGGCGTCGATGTTTATCCAGGATTTCTTCTAGGGCCATCACCGCCAAAGCCTCAAGGGAAAGGTCGAGGTGGGCGGCAAGGGCCATGGATTGTTCCGCAAGCTCATCGGGTAGTGCAATAGTAATCGCCATGGTTTTTTGTGGTGTGATTGGTGTTTGAGATCTGAAAAGCAGATTTCAAAGATCGTTGTAAATCTCTACTTTACCGAGAGTGCGAGCTAAGTTAGCCCCGCAGTCGTTTTTGCAAATACTCACAAGTCCAGCCCCGTTCCACTAGCACTTGCCAGGACACTAGATGAATACCATCCCGTACTAGATAATCGCCATCTACCTCTTCGTAATAACCCAGGCGGCCAATTTTACGCATTGCCTCAAACCAGTAAAAGAAATTTGCTTTCTCACTGGTGTGATTATTCGCCACCGCATTTTTTACCGCATAGACAAAAAAGCCCGCTGGATTTTTCACATAGTGGTCACGGCGATATTGTCGATAGGCGGCGATCGCCCCTTCAATGATTTCTGCCGCCGTTGTCTTCACCAACCGCACCAGAGCAGGATTCAGCACAATCCCTAGCTCATCAAGCCGTTCCAAATGAGTCTTAGCTTGGGAATTCACCACCGCATCCACCTTTTCCGTCTGTTGATCTTGTGCCCCAGCCGTTGTCTGAAGTGTGCCGTCCTTAACTGCCGAAACCGGAGATTGCTTATCCCTCTCTTTTTCCTGCGAGTCCCTTGATTTTGGTGAAACCCTAATCTTTTGCGTCTCTCGGTTTTTTCCAGAATTGGCGGTTGGTTGGCTTTGGCCTTGCTCCCTAAGCCCAATAACCAGCGGTTGCTCAACCACCAGCCCTTTATCATCTTTACCATTCTCATTATCTTTATTTGTTTTTTCTACACTTTGGCCCGCCGCTTTTTCTTTCTCTTGGTCTAATTTGTGAGTTTCACCAGTGACTGCATTTTCAGCTTTATGGTTTTTAATATTTTCTCCTTGGCTAGATTGAGTTTTCTCTTCCAGTACCTCAGTCACTTGAGAATCCAAAAAAGAAAATTTTAATTGAACAGCAGAACAGACTTGATCTGTTGAATCTTTAGTATCTATATAAGAAGGTACGGCAGCATCAGGGTTTGAGGCGCGTTTTTGGGAAGTTTTATTCCCAAACTGGGAAGTTTTGTTCTCGGTTTGGGAAGTTTTATTCCCGGGACGATAGGCGGCGAGTTTGTAGATTTTGCTGTTGTACTGGCGCTGAATATCGACGAGACCAATGTCTGCGAGTTCGGTAATGGCCTGGCGAATCCACTTCAAGCAATAGGGTTTCTTGCGGATTTTGCCAGTCCAGTGGCGGAAAGTATCGAGGTCTGCTTCAAAGGTTGTACCAGCGGGGCGTTTGCGTAGAAGCCAGTTGTAGAGGGTGGCGGCGCAGCGACTAACTTGGTTGAGGAGGTAGTCACTATCGGCGGTAATCATGGCAAAGGCAGTCATTTTTTTATTCTCCAGATGGGGGGGTTGGAGAATCAACAAAAAAGCTGCTAGAATGTACCCATCAAGAACCGGTGCAAAAAGTTCTTTGGTGGGTTGGTGAGAGCTTGCAGCTTTGCTTTCTTGCTGACCCTCGTCTTTTTTAAATTTATCTAATTCTACAGGATCTTTTCTCAATACGGGAGGAGGTCCTGTAGAGTTATTGGGACGTTTAAAGGTACTAGAGCTAGAAATCACACCCAGAGACACCATCCCAGCAACGCAAATTTTCTGTAACAAAGCGATACAAAGATTGGCATGAGGCATAGAAATTACTGCTTTGTGTTAATTCAGGACTGCTGCTTTATACCCCTTGGCAGATGAAAGCTCCCCACCAGAAGGGGACGGCATAGGGGCGATTCTCTGGTTCTCTCAAGTCCATGCTTTCCTCTAGCTCAGGGAATTCCTGGCAAATCTCTACTACCGTCACATTCCGTAAACGCTGTTGTGCTTTTTGCAGAGCTAAAGCCGGTTTTTGAGTTTTCTGGAGGGCTTCATAGTAGTAGCTGCTGAAGATTGCGGTCGCTCGGTCATCCACTGCCCACAGAGAAGAAATGACTGTCCTTGCGCCGGCACAGAGGAAACCTGTTCCTAAGGTCAGCAGGTCATCGGTTAGCTCGGATTTGCCCAGGTTCGTTTCGCAGCAGGACAGGAATACATGGTTCAAGTTCGGGTAACGCTTCAGCATGAGGCTCCCCAGGCTAAATTTTCCATCCCCTAATTCCAGGGCCGATTCCCTTGGATTGTTGAGGTCTGATTTGGCATGGTGGGAGGAGTGAACATTTTCGACCCGTGTCAAAAGATCTTGGTAATTACTGACGGTTGCTTCTGCTCTGCCCTTGAGGTGATTTTGGGGGAGCACTGGCTCCAATTGTTTCAGGCGATTGGCTTCGATGTGGGTGAAGTTCAAATCCTCCTGGGTATTTTCGACAATGCCGTAATTGCTTTGGGGCAGTGGGGGACGGTCATGGCAATATTTCAGGATCTGGCAACTGGGCAGCACCCGAATTTGGAACAGATCACCCAGGTATTGCTCGTGGAGGAGATTCTGAACGGTTTGTACTCTGGTCTTGGATTTGATCTTAATGCGGGTATTGTCTAGGGTTTGTTCTGTTTGGGTGACTGTAGCTTCTCCAGTGGGGAGGGCAGCAAAGGGAATGTGATGGAAACCCAGGTGGGGAATAATGATCAGTTCCTGGATGCCGGTGAGGTGGTCTTGGATCAGTTGCTCTAGCTGGAGGGCTTGGGCGATATTTTGCAGGTTTTGTCCTAGGTCAGCCTGCCATTGTTCATTGTTCTCTTGGTAGGGAATTAACCATTGTTCTGTGAGCAGGTCCTCTAGTTTCTGGTAGGTCAGGTCTGGGCAACTGTGGAGGGTAATCACCGGGCGGGGTTTGTTTAGTTGCTGAAAAAGCGAAAATAAGCCAGATTTTTTTGGAGAAGTTGCTGGGTGGCGAATGACAAAAATGTGGGTCTCGGCGCCGGTGTTGTAGATGCTGAGGATGGCGCTCTGGGGGTTGGGTAGGAGAGCAGCAATTTCTGCAAAGGAGATCGCCTCTACCTGAATTTGTTGGGCGATGACGGGATCGAAGCGGCGAATTTCCCGCCAGAGGGTTTGTTTCTCAGCCTGTAGAGCCTGGATTTCTGCGGTTTTCGCTTCCCGTTCTGCTGGGGTGACGGTGGTTTGGCGGAATCGGCCTAAGCCTCGTTCGCCAATGCTCCCATCGTTTGAATCTTCTTGCAGGAGGTTATGCAGTTGTCGTTCGATGGCTTCGTAGCGGGCGAGATAGGCCTGAATCTCGGGGGGGATTTCGGCATCGGCATAGAGGTCATTGCTGGCGATCAGTTCCACTAGCCGACGACTGCGGCCCCGTTCAGCGTAGGCAATAGCCTCATCATATTTACCCAAAGCAACACAGGCTTGGATGATGTTGTCATAGACCGTGATATTTTCGGCCATGATTTGTTGCTTATAGTCATCATCGGCCGTCCAACTGGTGAGCAGTTCAATGCATTCAATCGCCGTTTGATAGGGCTTTATTGCCCTTTGCCAGTCTTCCTGTTGTAGGTATAAATTCCCTAGGAAAGAGCTACTGTTTAGACAGTCATGGGGAAAGGCCTCTTTTGTCCTGACGGTTAAGGCTTGCTGGTAGCAGAAGATAGCGAGTTCGAGGTTCTCCCATCTCTCCCCCTCTATTCGGTCACTGTAGGCAAGAGCGAGGTTATTCTGGGTCGTTGCCCAAGCTTCTGGATCGGTTTTTTCTGTTCTTACCGTCAAGGCTTCCTGGTAATAATGAATGGCAAGCTCAATATTCTTTCTTTTATTTCCTTCTATCCGGTCTGAATGAGCAAGAGCTAAATTATGCTGAATCATTGCCCAAAGCTTTGGATAGGTTTCCTTAGTAATTATAGTTAGCGCTTTTTTACAATGGCAGATGGCAAATTCTAAGTTATCTCGCTTATCTTCCTCTATCCGCTTAATATAAGCAATAGCCAGACTATTCTGAGTCTCTGCCCAGTCTTTAGGATAGGCTTCTTTTTTATAAACTGTTAAGGTTTCCTGAGCATGATAAATAGCTCGTTCAATATTCTTTCTTTTATCTCCTTCTATCCGGTCTAAATAGACAAGAGCCACATTATGCTGAATCATTGCCCAAAGCTTTGGATAGATATCTTGCTTATAAATTATTAAAGCTTGTTGAAAATGATAAATAGCCTGTTCAATATTCTCTCTTTTATCTCCCTCAATTCGGTCTACATAAATACGAGCTAGATTATTTTGTGTCCCTGCCCACTCTTTAGGATGAGCTTCTTTTGTATAAACCGTTAAGGCTTCTTGGTAGTAGAAGATAGCGAGTTCGATGTTTTCCCTTCTCTCTCCTTCTATCCGGTCACTATAGGCATTAGCGAGGTTATACTGTGTCATTGCCCAATCCTCTGACAAGGCTTCTTTTGTATAAACCGTTAAGGCTTCTTGGTAGTGGTAGATAGCACGTTCAATATTTTCTCTTCTTTCCCCCTCTATCCGCTTGTTATAGGCAGAACCTAGGTTATTTTGAGTATTTGCCCAATCCTCTGGATAGGCCTCTTTTGTACTGACCGCTAAGGCTTGCTGGGAGTGGAAGATGGCGAGTTCAAGATTCTCTCGTTTCTCTCCCTCTATCCGGTCTAAGTAGGCAATGGCCAGATTATTCTGGGTTATTACCCAATCTTCTGGAAAGGATTCTTTTGTCCTCACCGTTAAGGCTTGTTGAAAATGATAAATAGCCTGTTCTATATTCTCTCTTTTGTTTCCCTGTACCCGGCTACTGTAGACAAAAGCAAGATTAGACTGCATTATTGCCCAGTGTTCTGGGTGAGCATCTTTTGCACTGACCTTTAAGGCTTCCCGGTAGTGGTAGATAGCACGTTCAATATTTTCTCTTCTTTCCCCCTCTATCCGCTTGTTATAGGCAGAACCTAGGTTATTTTGAGTATTTGCCCAATCCTCTGGACAAGTCTCTCTTGTGTAAACTAATAATGCTTCTTGGTAATGGTAAATAAGCTTTTCAATTATTTCTGATTTGGTTTGTTCAATATTTTCAGAATGGTCATAAGCCAAATTAAATTGAAGATTTGCCCAGTCTTCCGGTGATTTGATCTTCCCTTCTTCAAAGTCTTGCACAATAAACGGCACCCGAAAAACCTCAAAGACCACCGCCAGCTTGAGCCTGAGCCACTGTTGTACCGCCTCAATCTCCACATCCGGCGGCATCTCTGATAATTCTTTTGCCACTGCTGCATTGATTGCCTCGACCGTTTCCGCCGGTGGCTCCAGGTCATTAAAAATGAACTGAAAGATGTCGTGGATTTCCTTTTGACTCAGCCTTAACATCGTCTCTGTGAGGTGAAGCTCCGACGCAAACTCAAAGGAATTGAGGAGACAGTCCTGGAGCAAATCAATCGCCCGAAAAATCAGATCTAACTCCGCCTCCTCGCAGTTCTCCTCCAGATACTCAGCCAGCTCATCAATCGTCCACTCATCCAGGTTGGCATCGAGGGTTTGTTCGTACTCTGTCTTGGACATAATGACGCTGACTCCTGTAAAAAATTTTGATGAATGGGAGGGGATAATCCGAAAAAAGAGGTGATTAGGCGAGGGGATCAACCCGGACATAGAGGGCTTGGGGTGCCGTTTCGAAATAATGGTAGAGAGCCGGACAAAGCCACCCTTCTGCCTCTAGTTCGGCGCAGTAATACCAGTTGCCCTCAAACTCTCGCCGTTGCCACTGTAAGGACAACTCATAACCCGGAAAAGGTTGGGGTGAAAAAGTGAGTTTAAAGCGTTCCGTAATGCCCTTGGTCGCCATCAGGGTTTCGAGCATCCCGTCAATTCCGGCGACAAAGGCTTCCTTATCGAGGCCCTTTTCTGGATCATCAAAAACTAAGCCACCGTTATAACGGAAGACTTCTAAAATGCGAATCTGGGTCATGGTTTTTTCTGTGGGAAAGGTGACCGGGAGGCAGCATCGCGCCACCTCCCCAAGGGGTTAAATCTGGACGTATTTTTGGACTAAGGTATTGCCAAAGGAAAATTCTAGGAGGAACCCTTCGCCGACTTCCCCCTCTAGCTCAAGACTCAATTGGCGATCGCCCTCAGTTACCTTTTCTTCATACAAGACCGCGTCGGTATCATCGAGCAGACGGAGGCTAAGACCAACGGGCAGCCCTGCTTCTCCCTCTTGGGGAGAGATCTCAACGGCCACATCCATCAAGTTTTCCTCCTGCGGTTGGCAACGAATCACAACATAGAAATCCTGACCCCCCAAGGAAAGTACGCTGACTCCCTGACAAAGGGATTGATGCACAGGAGCGGCACTAGAACGCGTTTGACCCGCAAAATTTAGGGTGAGATTGGGGTAGGTCAGAGCCGTGATCTCGTCTTGGAGATTAGCCCAAGCCCCCTGCCATTGATCTTTTAACCAATCCCCGAGGGCGACAAAATCTCCCCAGACGGCGAGGAAATGATTTGCCTTTTCATTAAGTTGGGGATAGGCCTGGAGTAATGCCGCTTTTCGCTGGTGTACGGGTAAATGTTTGAGGCGTTCCATCATTACAATGGCATCTGCCGGTGAAACAAAGACCTCTGTGGCCATCAGCTCCGGCAAAATTTCTAGGTATTCCTCCAGCTCATAGAGATCGTCCTGGAGTTGGCCGATGTCCTGGAGTTGGCTGAGGGAAAAATCAGTGGCATCTTCAGCAAGGACGGCAGCAGGCAGGTAGCCATAGACCCGACAAGAAGTTGTATCCTCACTGAACAGGACCACTACATAGCCGAGGGCTGGTTCCGGGTGGAAAGGTAACGAAAGGCGATCGCCATCCGCTAAATCCTTATCTTGTACAGGAATACAAATCAGGGGGCCAAGCTCCGGTAACTCTAGATCAAAAGTGGGGTTGAGTTGACGGAGGAGGGGATTTTCACTGTGACTGCCGTTGAGGTCGGCCTCGATATGGAGCATCTCTGCGAGAAATCCCTGAACAGCGGTGCGGGCCAGGGTCCCCAGGTAAACCGCTTGGGCTTGGGCTTCACTGAGTTGCTGGGCGCCATAGCGGCGGGCTAAATGTTGTTGCGCCGCACTAAAAGAGATTGTGTGGCCGGTTGTTTTGTCTAAAAGAGAAATATTCATAAAAAATAAGGGGTTAACGATATTGATGAGCCAGTTCATCGAGAATAGGCTGACATTTGCGATACCAGTGACCGGTGATTGTCCCCTGGGCCATACCTAGTTCTTGGGCGATTTCTTTAAAAGTTTGTTTAGGCTCTTGCAAGTATTGACGGACAAAGATGTCATAGCAATGGCATTGGGGATATTTTTTAGAACGGCAGGTTAGTTTCTCCGGGAGTAGGGCGAGGAGTTCATCATGCTTGCGTTTGTTTTCGCGGGCGGTCTCCGCATCAATGAGATTATCCATAGGGTTAGTACCAGCGGGAATAACATCTTGGAGGGTCAGCCCTTCAGCGATGGGGGTGTCAAGGCTTTGGACTCCTTTGCCGGATGCCTGGCAACGCTTTATTCTACGGCGTTCATCCTGGCAGTCTCGCTTGAGGATGACCATGACCCAACTAATGAACGCTTTAGAAATCACTGTGACATCTTCGGGATTGTCAGCCCGTCGTTCACCGAAATTAACTTGAGCTTTGACTGTAAAGAATTTAGTGATGTTTTTTTGGACATCCTCCATGGTCTTGGTTAGGGCCTGCTCGTAGTAGGGTAAGTATCCAGATCCCAGATAGGCCTTGAGCTGGCGTATGTGATCTAGTCCATAGGTCAGGCTTTCTATCTGATTGTCATAGGGTTTGTTGGCGACATGGCAGTGGTAAATATCGAGGATGAGGCTGCAAAGGTTGTGATTGTCCATCGCATCGGGTATTAGTAAGTGTTGGCAGTGGAGGAGAACATAGTTTTAGGATAACTAAGGGGTTATGGGGGATGGGGGATCAAGGGTATAAGTCTGTAAAAGACCTCCAAAACGCTCGATGTACTGTAATATCGTCAGCGCCCAAAAATTTATGCAAATTCCAGAAAAATTTTTTGGTTAATTTAGGCGATCGCATGCCACTAGATCGTCTTTGCACCCAAATTTATGCAATTCGTTTATTTTTGCCAGAGTGAATCACCTGGATCCCAAAGCAATAATCCTACTTGAACCTCAAAAAATTGCATAAACCTAGAAAAAGCGTCGATATAACCTTAACAGCCGCAAAATAATTGCTTTTTCCGAATGATGACCTTGCCGAAACCAGAATATATGCCTTTAAGCCATGACCCAGCCATTCAGACCCTAATCCAGACCATTGATTACCTGTCCCAACATCAAATTGGTGCCTTGATGATCATCGAGCGCCAGACCCCGCTAACCGAGCATGATGTCCTCAGACCCGGTGTGCTGCTAAAACTTTCTCTAACCCAAGAGAATTTGGTGCGTATCTTTAGACCGAGCTCGCCCCTCCATGATGGTGCAACCCAAATTCGCGGCCAAGCGATAATTGCTGCCGGTACGCTTCTGCCGCTCTCCTGTCAGCCCTTGCCCCGGCGTTATGGCACAAGACACCTGGCCGCCTTAGGAATCTCAGAACAAGTGAGTAGCTGCATTGGGATTGTTGTCTCCGAGGAAACCGGCGGGGTGACCCTGACCCATAAAGGAAGCTTTAACAATAATCTCACCCTTCCTCAACTACAAATTTATCTGCAGCAACTCTTGCTGCCTCCCACAACTGAATCACTGCCCTAACCAGCAAAGCATTACAGATCATCCAACCATTGGTTAAACCAACTTCATTAACAACCTAGATTTAAGGAAATCAAGAAGACAATGCTGACCCAATCATCCAAAGGCTGGCTTGCCATCAGTACCGAAGGCTTTGCCGCTATGAACGCTGCTCGCCCCCCAGAACATCTTGTCAAAGAATTAGTACAAAACGCCTTGGATTCCATTGCCGAGGGAGAGCCTGGCCAAATTATCCTTAACTATGGCTATGTTCAAAATAAATTTTTTGTTGAATGCCGGGATAATGGCAGCGGCATCGAATCCTTATCGGATCTTCGGGTTGTGTATCTAACCCATAAAACCGACAGTCATCTAAAGCGGGGTCGCTTTGGCCGGGGTTTTAAAGAAGCCCTCTGTGTCGCTGACTATGCCCTTGTCCAAAGCCAGGGTCAGCAAATTGAATTTCTCTATGATGGTCAAGAGCGCATCACCCGGGAGGGGATCAGTCCCTTGCAACCAGGAACCTTGGTGAAGATGCAGATGGCTTGGCCCCCTGAAACAAAGCTTAAGCTCGACGGCTATTTTCAGCAATTTATCATTCCAGAGCAAATCCAGTTCCGCCTGAATGGAGTTGCCCTCACCCAACGCCCTGTCCAACATAGCGTTGGAACATCCTTGACCACCGAGGTGTATGACCACCAAGCCCAGAGCTGGAAAAAACCGAGCCGTAAAACTGCAATCCACTTAATCCCTGCCCAGGCGAATGAGACGCCGACCATTTACGAAATGGGTATTCCTGTAGCGCCAGTGGAGTGGACTATGCCATTCCATTGCAATATCCAGCAGCGGGTGCCGATGAATCCTAACCGTGACGCCGTGGCGACGGGTTATCCCCTGAAGCTCCACGTGGCTTATTTACCAATCTTGTTAGAAAGTATGGACTCTGAAACGGTGCGCCAAGACTGGGTGGGTAATGCCGGGAAAAAATGTGACCAGACAGTAAAACAACAAATCATTACCAAAGCCTTTGGGGAGAATATTGCCCGTTCCGTGCCGAAAATGGGTGCGCGTCAATTTGATGAAGATGCCCGGGAGCTGGGGGTTGAGATTGTTAAAACCAGTCAAACCAGCGGTGGTTTTCGGGAGATGCTGAAGGAATTAGTCCCCACTGCCCGGGAAATCGTCCAAAAGGATGAAGTCCAAAAGGCTGCTGAAGCAACAGCGAGTGGATTTGTGCCAGCCCAGCCACTACCGGAACGGGATCCTCGGCAGATGTGGATTGAGCGGCAAGGGGGCATCGACCATGTAAATCGCTGTTTAGATTTTGCGGTGTGGTTTTGTCAGCAGCTGCTGGATAGTTATCCCTTTCCTCTACAACGAGTAACAGGGAAGGTGGCAGTAAATCCTGAGGGCCGCCAGCGGTTTGTCGCCCACTGGAGCAGTGAGAACGTGTTAACTTTGGCTTTAGACTATGACGAGCTATGGCGTAATCCTTTGGGGCCAGAGTCTTTGGAGGTTTTTATCCATGAGGCAGCCCATGCGCTGAATATGCACCATGGTGAAGACTTTCGGCGGGAAGTAGAGCGCTTAGCCGGAGTCGCAGCCCACGTGATGCTAATACAAAATCAGTTTATTCATGGACAGTATCATCAGCTTCTCCGGGTTTATTGATAGGGAAACGTTTTCAAAAGGAATTTAAACAATGTCAAAAACAGAGTACGAACAAACCCTCGATGCCAATCTGGATGAGTGGACGATTGATGAGCTGGCTGAGTATCTGGAGGAGAACTGCGAGGAGGCGGAGTTAGAGCTGATTTTTCGGGCAATTGAGTTGCTCCAGGACTGTCTCCTCAATTCCTTTGAGTTTGCGTCGGAGCTTCACCTCAGCGAAACGCTATTAAGGCTGAGCCAAAAGGAAATCCATGACATTTTTCAGTTGATTTTTAATGACCTGGAGCCATCGGTAGAAACCGTCGAGGCAATCAATGCAGCAGTAGTCGGAGAGTCACCAGAGATGCTGCCGGATGTGGAAATTGAGACGGTACAGCAGTGGCTCAGGCTCAAGCTGGCGGTGGTCTTTGAGGTTTTTCGAGTGCCCTTGATCTTGCAAGATTTTGAAGAGGAGAGGATCAAATCACCGGAGGACTGGGCAGAGATCCAGTGGGATATCGCTTATGAATATTTTGATAATCTCGATCAAAACAAACGAGAAATCATAGAAAGAGTGATTCACCATTACCAGAAAGCCTTAGTTATTTATGTAAAAGAAGCGTATCCAGAACAATGGGCAACAATTTACCATAGCCTTGCTCATGCCTACTGGAAGCGAATCGAGGGAGATAGAAGAGAAAATCTTGAACTGGCCATATACTACTGCCAACAAGCCTTAACAGTGAGGAAAAAAGAAGCTGATCCAGAGAATTGGGCAATGACCGAGCATGGCTTGGCTCATGTTTACAGTGACCGGATAGAGGGTGGTAGGAGAGAAAATCTTGAATTGGCTATTTACCACTATCAACAAGCTTTAACAGTGAGGACAAAAGAAGCCTTTCCAGAAGATTGGGCAAAAACCCAGGGTAATCTTGCTAATGCCTACAGTGACCGGATAGAGGGTGATAGACGGGAGAATATTGAGCAAGCCATTTACCACTATCAGCAAGCCCTAACAGTTTATACAAAAGAAGCTGATCCAGAGAATTGGGCGAAGACCCAGGGGAACTTGACAAAGGCCTATGCAAACCGAATGGAGGAAGAGATAAGAGAGAACTTTGAATTGGCTATTTACCACTCCCGACAAGCCTTAACGGTTTATACAAAAGAAGTCTATCCAGAGGATTGGGCAAAGGCCCAGAATAACCTCGCTAGTACCTACAGTGACCGGATAGAGGGGGAGAGGCGGCAGAACATTGAACGCGCTATCTATCACTACCAACAAGCCTTAATCGTGAGGACAAAAGAGGGTTACCCTCATGCTTGTTTAAGCACTAATTCTTTATTAGGTGATTTGTATGTACAAGAAGAAAACTGGCAGAGGGTAATTAAAACATATCGAACAGCGATTGAATGCATTGAACTGCTAAGCAGTTGGGCGACCGATGATGACTATAAACAGCAAATCATGGCCGAAAATATCACAGTCTATGACAACATCATTCAAGCCTGTGTTGCCCTGGGCAGATATGACGAAGCAATAGCCTATGCTGAACGGGGCCGCAGTCGTCGCCTGGTGGAACTGATCGCCAGCAATGACCTCTATGCCAATGCCGAAATCCCTCCAGAAATTCAGGACTATCTCACCCGCTACGAAGCCGTCGAACGACAACTCCATAACCTCCTGCAAGAAGATTCAAGCGATGGAAGCATTGGCGAACGAGGCTTAGGCCGATTTCGCCAAACCACCCTTACCCCAGCAGAACGGGAAGCGAAAACCGCAGAAATTCAAGCCCTACAGGCCGAAAAACAAACCCTCTGGCGGGAAATTCGCCGCTTTGATCCCGTCATCGCCCAACAAATTCAGGTAGAGGCGATCTCCTTTGAAGAAATTGCCGCCCTGCTACCTAACCTCCAGAGCGCCATCCTCAGCATCTACAACACTGGCGCTGAAACCCATATTTTTGTCATTCGCCACCCGGCAACTTCTCCGACAAAATCTGGCTTATTTTCGCTTTTTCAGCAACCGAAGCAACCCGAGCCTATAGTGACCCTCCACAGTTGCCCAGACCTGACCTTTGGTCGGCTTGAGGAACTGCTCACAGAACAATGGTTAATTCCCTACCAAGAGGATAATTCACACTGGTGCCAGGCAATGGGACAAAACCTGCAAAATATCGCCCAAGCCCTCCACTTAGAGCAACTAATCCAAGACCACCTCAACGGTATTCAGGAGCTGATCATCATTCCCCATCTGGGTTTTCATCACATTCCCTTTGCTGCCCTACCTATTGGCGACGCCGAAGAGACAGTAACCCACCCGGAACCAGAGTTAGACAATACCCGCATCAAGATCAAATCCAAGACCAGAGTACAAACCATTCAGAATCTCCTCCACGAGGAATACCTGGGTGATCTGTTCCAAATTCGAGTGCTGCCCAGTTGCCAGATCCTGAAATATTGCCATGACCGCCCCCCACTGCCCCAAACTAACTATGGCATCGTTGAAAATACCCAGGAGGATTTGAAATTTACCCACATCGAAGCCAATCGCCTGAAACAGTTAGAGCCAGTGCTCCCCAAAAATCACCTCAAGGGCAGAGCAGAGACAACCGTCCATAATTACCAAGCCCTTTTGACACGGGTCGAAAATGTTCACTCCTCCCACCATGCCAAATCAGACCTCAACAATCCAAGGGAATCGGCCCTGGAATTAGGGGATGGAAAATTCAGCCTAGGGAGCCTAATGCTGAAGCGTTACCCGAACTTGAACCATGTATTCCTGTCTTGCTGTGAAACGAACCTGGGCAAATCCGAGCTGACCGATGACCTACTCACCCTGGGGACAGGCTTCCTCTGTGCTGGAGCAAGAACAGTAATTTCTTCCCTGTGGGCAGTGGATGACCTAGCAACGGCAATTTTCAGCAGCTACTACTATGAAGCCTTGAAACAGACCCAGCAACCAGCTTTCGCCCTTCAACAAGCACAACAACGTCTGAGAAAAGCTACCTATACAGAATTGTTAGCCGAATTTCCGACTGCCCAGGAAGCTCTTATTGAGCGAAAAAAGAAAAACCCTGGTTCTTCCTACCCGTTCATTGATCCCTACTACTGGAGTGGTTTTATCTGTCAGGGGGTGTAGTCCTAGTTTGGCAATGTTCATATTAATGGTCATACGGCAAATTGCCGGATATAGTTGGAGTATAATTAGTCATTACTTCCGTATATCCCTATGAAACCCGCTTCCAAAGCTAAAAATCTTGCTCGCTTAGAAGCCCGCCTCAGTCCAGAGGTAAAAGCTCTCATGCAAAAAGCCGCTGACATCGAAGGGCGATCGCTAACAGATTTTGTCGTGACCAGTGCCCAAGCCGCAGCCTACGCAGTGATTGAACGCCATAACACTTTGAAATTGACTTTGGAAGACAGTGAAGCCTTGGCAAATGCGCTATTACAGCCACCAGAACCAAATGCCACACTGAAACAAGCGGCAGTCCGCTACCAAGAAGAAATTGCAGTTCATGGTGCTTAGGATTCAGCCCCTGAATAAACGTGTCCACCGGCGCGGGGATTTTTCTTGCGGTGAAATTTCTCTGGATACCTATTTGCAAAGACAAGCTTCCCAGGATGTAAAAAAGCAGGTGGCTACGGTCTTTGTTTTAGTGAATGAACCGGACATGGCAGTGCTAGGTTACTATACCCTGTCGGCATGACCCCTTATACGGTTGATGTGGGTGTTCTGAGTTCAGATATCTTGAAGGGCTTACCCCGTTATCCCCTCCTACCAGCAACGCTTTTGGGAAGGTTGGCGGTAGATCAAGACTGCCGAGGTCAGGGTTTTGGGGAGCTGTTATTGATTGATGCTTTACGTCGGGCCTGGGAAGCTTCCCAGTCTATTGGGTCTTTAGTCATTGTAGTGGAAGCATTAAATGAGAAAGCACAGCGTTTTTATTTGAAATATGGCTTTATTCCGTTTATTCAGTCTCCAAAGACGCTTTATCTACCAATGAAGTCGATTGAAGCTCTTTTTTGACAATATTCTACTCAGATCACAACAGCAAACGATATAAATTAAGACAGTAAGACAGGCGAATGACGGCATTTGAATCATCTCAGGCAAAAAATTCTGAAAAAATCTTTAGGAAATTTGCATAAAAAAAATTGAGGTGGCGATTAAAAGGTAGAAGCACAAAACGGAGCCACTACCATGGACAAGCACCAAGAACTACTCAACCGCCTCGCTACCCTCAAAGAAGCCGCCAAAGCAAGACCTAATGATTTGACGATTCAAGGCGGGATTGAAATCCTTGAGTGTTTGCTCCATGAACGTCTCACTCTCCAGGAACAATCTCAACAAGAGCGGGAATTGCGGCAACAACTCAAAATCCAATTGTGTGAATGTCGTGAAAACTATAAGGTCCAAGCTGAAGATCTCCAAGCCACTTACCAAGAGATGAACCACGCCATTCAAGAAAAACAGCAGATTATTGCTAAGCGCAATCAACTGCGAGGTGAACTAGAGGCCATCGAAAGCACCGTCCATGAAGCTGTCGCCCAGGTTAAGGCCAGTAGCTCCCTGCGACAAAAATTCAAGATCCTTTGGGATTTCCTCCAAGTTGTTTTCTTTGATGAGTCAGTAGTGATTTCTCCCTCTTAATAATTAAAACGACTATCCCCTAAACTTTTCAGGAAAAGCGAACAATGCCACTGACGACCCCCTCAGCCCCTACAGCTTTTGTAAACCCTAGCCCTGTAACAACGATGGACGGACAAGAAAACTTTGAAGAACTCATTAAACAACTCTATGACACGGCCAGAGAAAATCCCGACGATGAAGATCTTTTAGCAATCGTCGAATTGATTAAATTTTTACGCCGTTCCCGAGGGAGCTTGCAAAGCTGGAATCAACGTTACCGCAGCGACATCACCGATCTTCAAGACGAAGTGAATGACCAAATGCTCACCAATGAGTCCCTGCAAAAGGATCTACTTCGGGCACAACAGGAGATGCAACAGTTAGCCTTGGAAAAACAACGACTAGCCCAGGAACGAGAAAAAATCCGTGCCGAATTAAGAGAAATCGACCGAGAGGTAAAAGTTACTGCGGCCAAGGTGCGTTCTACCAAGAGCCTTTATGGCAAATTCTCCATCGTTTGGAACTTCCTCCAGGCCACCTTCTTTTCCGATGACCCTCAAGATTTTGGCAAAATCAAACCTGGCAACGACGATGATCCCGATATTCCTCCCAGCGCCGGTTCCATTGATCCCAACCCGAACCCGAATAGTGGTGGCGATAAACCCTGGATGGGTTCTAGTAGAGCCGATATCCAACGGGATCTGTTAGACCGCTAATTATTTAGTCCTTCCCCAAATTCCCAACCCAAATACTTTATGTCACGCTTTAGCAAACTCATTGACCAACTCGAAGACCTAGACCAACAGGATTTACGCAATACGGCCAAGGTCTTTGCGGTTACCGCCGAACTCTATGAACGACTGCAACAGGTAGTACAGGCCCAAGAACAATCACCTCCAGCACAAATCCCTGGTGAGCAGATTAGTGAGGAGCTCCTGAAAGAGCGTTATGGCACCTATAACGAAGCCTATCGAGCCTATCAGCAAACCTACCAACTCAAATGCAGTCGTGGCTGGAAACATCTTTTACCCAAGGTGAAGGATCTACCAATGCCCCAGACCCAGACAGAACGCATCGACCAACTGGAGGACACAGTACAAACCTTGTCTGAGATTGTCATGAATCTAGTTTCCCCACCGAGTTCTTCCTGACCGAAGTTTGGGGACAACAACCAATTTAGAAAAAAATTAGGAGTAATCATTATGTCTCTCTGGACACGCCACAAACCCTGTCCGAGCTGTGGTCGCTCTGGCACAGGTCGGATTAAATGCAGTAACTGTCAGACCGTAGGGTGTACTAATGGCAATTGTGAAATCGGTGGTTTGAATCGCTGGTGTCCTATTTGCCGCAAAGAAACGAAGAAAGTTCGCCTATAGTGAAACGCTACTCTTGTCAGTCAACATATTTGTCCATCAATTTCTTGGCCCTCCCCTGAGCATTCAGGCGGAGGTCATTTTTTTGGGTCAAAGCTAGATTGCATAAACCGTCCAGGCGATGTCGATATAAAGAACAGGGAAACAAAAATCCTCACCCGCCATAACCATTGCTCTCAACATCCCCCCATGCAAACATCAATTCCCCAGACTTATTCCTCAAAACTACGCTTCTATGGCTTACCGAGTAACGCAGTAATCTCCTCTTCCGTTCAAGCCACCCGCAAAACAACGCTTTTTCTTCTGAAATGCGCCTTTGTTTGTTCCCCCAAGGATCTCCATGGCACAGCCATCGTTACCAAAGAAGTCAAACAACGGGCTCGCTTGAATGCCAGCCTGATCACAATTTCTAGCCTGATCAATACGATTGGTATTACCCCATTTATTCTCATTGCCCTGAGTGGTTTCGGCATCGCAACAATCCCCGCTGCCGCTGTTGTCCTTGGTGGAATTAATGCCGCCTCTAACCACTGTGGGGCGATCGCCGCCAGACATGCCCCAGGCTATCGCGCCAACGCCTGGTGTGGCCTCAGTGGGTTTTTGATGCTTAATACCCTCCTGACTGTTTTTACGGGCCCCGGCATTGTTCTATTTACTAACAAACCCGCTGTCCAACAGCAGCTGGCGACCACCATTATCGAAGCACAACGGGAGCGGCTCGACGTACTAAAACCAGCAGGTGAACTAGATGACCTAAAAGACCAAATTAATGAAGCCCAAACCAGTCTCCAACAAATTGTCCTTGAAGAAGGGGAGGTAGCCTCCCGAGACAATCCCGAATGGCAGCGACTGTATCTAAGTCTCTATGGCACCTACGCAGAGCGCGATACCGACTGGACGACGGTAAAAACCCCAAATCTCCCCCTCACCCAAAAACTCGAACGCCTTGAGACAGAAAATCTGGCCGCCTACAATGCCGCCAAGACCGACCTAGATGAACGCCTCAGTCGTCGCACCCAATATGGCAATGACGTGCAATTTCTTCAGGCAGAAATGCCCGACCACTTTAGCAGCAATTTTCAGCCTGACCATAACCTGAAATCCCCTGCTGATGGAGCGGCGATCGCCACTGAACTCTTTACCACCGATCTGAAAGCCGGTCGCTTTGAACGCCTCGCCTTTCCAATGCTGATGGCGGGCATCTCCATTGCCCTGAGTGCCACCGCCTGTGTCCTGACCTATACCTTTTCCCGGAGCCCCGCCGTCCAAGATAGCTTTGACCCCCAGAAAAAAGCCTTGGTCCGAAAAGCAATTCAGATCCTCCGTCAGCGTTCCCAGTAAGCCCTATCCCTAAAAAAGATCCAAAAGTTATGACGACCCCCCATCCCACCCAACCTAAGCCAGGCCCCAGTCTAAAACTACTCGACCATATTGAAGCTACCGGTGAAGTGGACGAATGCCCAGAACTCGTGCTGCTCATTGAAGAGTTGGTCCGAAAGGAAGCTGAACAAGGTGAGTTAAGCGAAGAACCACCCGTTCCTGCTATTTCCCCAGAGGCGATCGCGACCTATGAACAAGAACTATCCATCCAAGGGACAGCCCTTAAAAAACACTGTCAGAAGCTATACCAAGCCCTTTCGACGATTGAAACGATCCCAGAGGCACCATTTACTGGCGCGCCAGCCGAAATCCAAAACCACATCGAACAAATTCAACGGGCGATCATACCCATCATGAATTTGAGCTATCGCTATCGAGGACTACTTCAAACGAGCGATCGCCGAGACGGCATTACCCACTGTTATTACACACGCGGCCTCAGCTACTGCACCCACTTCATTGCCCAAAAAACCAGTGTCGCCGCAATCACTGCAGAATTTAACACCGCGCTCCAGCCAACCGAGCTTTTGAACCGGATCTACCGCTATCTCGACCAATTACCCAGTCTCTATCACGCCCTGACCAACCGACTCCTGCAAACCCTGTGGACAGAAGTCCCCAGCGAAGACGGAGCAGTGCCCTTGTCTTTCGTCCAAGCCAGCGAGACCCCAAACCAAGAGGAAATTTAAACCCATGAAACGTTTTGTTCGTACCGTTGTCCAGAGCCTCGATACCTTGATCTTCTGGCACCGCACTGCTCCTTTTCGCCCGACTTTCTCTAAAGAACGCCTCAATAATGCCCAGTTTAAACAAGCCATCCAACGAGATCGCCGTGATTTCAGCCGTGTTGTTTTTGTGGGAGTCGACTTTAGCCAATATTCCCTCCAGGGATTTGTGTTCTACCAAGCCGATTTTCGCCTGTCTAACCTATCTGCCCCAGGGACGAACTTAGCCGGCGCTGAATTAACGGGGGCCCTTTTGCAGAATGTGAACTTAGCTGGGGCTAACCTAGAGAATGCCATTCTGTGCCATGCCAACCTTGAGGGGGCTAACCTGGCCAACTGTAACCTCAAAGATGCGAATCTAACCGCCGCAAACTTAAGCAATGCCCTCCTCAATCAAGCCCAACTCACAGGAGTGATTCTTGTACAGGCCAAGGCCCAGGGCGCTAATTTAAAAGAAATCCAAGGCCAGGGTCTCAATGCCCATGGTGCTGATTTACGAGGCGTGAATTTAAGCCAAAGTATTCTCAATGCCGCTGTGTTTAGCCAGGCACAATTGGGCGCAGCAAATATTGCCCATAGCCAATTGCAAAATAGCAATTTTGCCGAAATCCAAGCCCCTCAACTCAATGGCGTCGGCTGTGATTTATCGGGGGCTGAATTGCAAGAAGCCAACTTACAAGGGGCCAATCTCCAGGATGCCGTGTTAAAGCGCACCATGTTGCAGCAGTCCAATTTAGCCGGGAGCCAGTGGGCCCGGGCCGATTTGACCCATGCCACCCTCAGTGGAGCAAACCTCAGCGGTTGTGTCTTTGATAATGCCAATTTAAATGGGGCGAATTTAGCAAAAGCCGCTATGAAAGAAACCAACCTAAACCATGCCTACTGCGCGGGGATCAATGGTGCAGGTGCGAACTTAGCCGGGAGTAACCTCGCTAATGCAGACTTGCGGGATGCTAATCTTCAGGGAGCAAATTTGAGCCGTGTGAACTGTGCCTGGGCAGATTTGCGGGGTGCAAATTTGTTGGGGATCCAAAGCACTGACTTAAATTTAGAAAATGCTGATTTAACAGAGGCTAGCATCTCTGGCTTGGACAACATAGCGGCAATGACCTGGTTACCAAAAGAATATACAGTGCAGTCTTCAAACTGAGCAGCTAAAGGGCTTTTGCCATAAATAGACATCAAAATCGATCACCATTCATTTTTTCAGGAAAAACGATGCAGAAAGTAAACGGTCAATACTTCTACTCTCCTTCTGATTTAACCCGCTTTATGGAAAGTCCCTTTACCGCTTGGTTAGACCGATTTAGCTTGGAATATCCTGAGCGATCGCCCGCCAAAGATCCAGAAGATCCCCTAATGGGCATTCTGCGGGAAAAAGGCTATGCCGTGGAAGCTGCCCTAGAAAAGGAATTTCGGCAACAAGGTCTCACAATCGTCAAAATCGAGGGTCAATCTCTCGCAGAGAAACAGACTCACACCCGTAAGGCGATCGCCGCCATAGTGGCAGATTATGAACAAGGTCAACTGCCAGAAACTTCGCCCGCCATTGTTGATTTTCTAACCCGTGCTAAACCCCGCTTCACACCAGAATATTCTGGGCCAGAGCAAACGAAGGCGATCGCTCCTAGCCGTGATCCCCAAGAGCGATTGAAGCAGGTCATTAATGCTGTACGCCACCTAGATTGCAGCTACCTGACGATTCAAGGCCCACCGGGAGCCGGTAAATCTTACACAGGCAAACATATCATTGCTGAACTGGTGAAGACTGGTGCCCGGATAGGGATTACCAGTAATAGCCATAAAGCGATTAATAATCTGCTGTTGAGTACTGCCCAACATTGCCATGCACAAGGCATCAAGGCGACCTTTACCTGTGCCAAAATTCCCGAACAAGAAGCAGCCCGCTTTGCCGACTACAACGTTACTCAGATCACAAATACCCAATTAATAAACCACGTTCAGCCTAGCTGTGTTCTGGGTACGACGGCCTGGGGCTTTAGCCGTGCTGAGATGGCAGATCAACTGGATTACCTTTTCATTGATGAAGCAGGCCAAGTATCTGTGGCCAATCTTGTCGCCATGGGCCGGAGTGCGAAAAACCTCGTTTTAATGGGTGACCAAATGCAGTTGGGACAACCCTCCCAAGCATCTCATCCGGCAGATAGTGGTCTTTCCTGCCTCGACTATCTCCTGGGAGATCAGGCCACGATTCAGGCTGACCAGGGCGTATTTTTAGGGATGACCTATCGGATGCACCCCCATATCAATCATGTGATTAGTGAACATATCTATGACGGCGAATTAGATGCCCATCAGCACAACGATCAACGTCGCCTTAGCCTTGTCGCCAATGACGACATTGATATTTCTCAAAAAGAAGCCGGTATTATCTTCGTCCCGGTAGAACATCAGGGCAATAGTCAGGCTTCACCGGAGAAAGTTGCAACCATTCAAAGCCTTGTGCAGTCGCTGCTGGGACGCACCTTTTACACCGGTCAGTCAGAGCAGCCACAGCGGCCCATTGACTGGGACGATATGTTGTTTGTTGCGCCCTACAATCATCAAGTGCAAAAACTAAGCCAAGCCCTTGGCGATCGCCACTCTCTTAGAGCTTGCGGCAACTTCTCCCCAGGCCCGCGCCACTCTCCAGGAAATTTGTCCAGATCATCCCTTGGTGCAAACAGATACCATTAGTCAAACTTTGCCAGCACGACGGCGCACCGCAAAGCGGATCTCGGAGAGATCGCTCCAGCCTAAATCGTCCCGTGAACAGGCCCTGGCTAGCCAAAGTCTCTTAAAAAAATTAAACAAAGAAACCAACCTCGATCAGCGCACAAGGCTGGTTGCCCGTCTTAGCGCTTATGTACCTGACCATCCAGAGATTATTCCCAATCTGCTCACAGCCCTCCGCCAGGCTCGCCGAAAAAGCACCCTCAAGTTGGCCGTTGACACCCTCGGTCAGTTAATTGATCTAGAACAACTGCCCCTAGTTTTGCCCCAGGTGAAACACATTTATCAGACAGTTACCCCAAATTCTCCTAATCGGCGTTACTGTTATAAATTGCTCTGGGACTGGTCGAAAACTTTGCCTTACGAAGCCTTCCAACAGGCTTGGTCATCTTGCTAGATTTATCTCTATGGCTCAATCATTATTTTTCGTGGCGCTGTTACTGTCACCCGATCTCGGGGCGATCGCCTCTGGCTGGCAACATTATTGCGTTGAGCGATTCCAAACTAAAAAGGCTCTCAATTCGCCGCCCCACATCACCTTGCAACCGCCCTTTCAATTTCCAGCTGAGGACATTGATCACCTCGAAAACTTTCTCCAAACCTTTGCCCAGATGCAAATGGGTTTCTCGATTCAGTTGACGGGTTTTAATTGCTTTGCGCCGCGCGTGATTTATATCGAGGTTCAACTTACGCCCCAACTCCAAGACTGCCAATCCCAATTAAAAACAGCTTTTGGGACACAGTTAAATATTCAAAACCAACGTTACGGCGATCACCCTTTTTGTCCCCATGTGACCATCGCCTTTAAGGATTTAAGTCGTGCTAATTTTGACCGAGCTTGGGCCTTCTTTCGGGAGCGTCCCTTAAACCATCGCTTTACTACTGGGGGTTTAAGTTTGCTGCAACACAATGGCCGCCATTGGCAAGTCCGGGCGAATTTTTCGTTGCGTCACCCGGCCTAGGCATTATAAATTGGCCCCTGTTGCTTTTGATAAAATTGCAAAACTCCTTGGGCTAAAGCCAGCTCGACTTCTGTTTTCACCGTAATGCCGCGCTGTTCGAGGGCCGTTTGCCAATTCTGGGGTTTTGGCCCTTCGTTAAAACCAATGGCCTCCGCATCAGCGCCTCTAGCCCCACTGACCACGCGCTTTAAGCCAGACCAATGGATTCCCCCCAAACACATCGCACAGGGTTCGGTGCTGGTGACCAATTCCAGGGTAGGTAAATTTTGAGCACTGAGATTGTATTGCTTAAATTTGCGTTGGGCGATCGCCATTGCCACCATCTCCGCGTGGAGAAACGATAAATTTTCGCTAGTCACTAAGTTCACTCCGAGAGCGATCAATTCTCCAGTTTCAATGTTAAAAACACCCGCTCCAAAAGGCCCCCCTGTTTTTTGAATAATATTTTCCCGGGCGGCCCCCACCACAAACCGCATTTTTCGGCGATCGCCTGGGGTCGGTTGATATTGGCTGCTGTATGCCTGCAACCATTGGGGCAAACGAAAACAAATTTCTGGCGGTTGACGATACATCGCGCTTTTTACTCCATGTCTTGGGTTAATTCCATTGGGTTTTCGGAAAGTTAGAAAAAAAGGTAGGTGCGCACCTACCTTTTAAACAAATACCTTTTTTAAGGTTTCGACGGTGGTAGTTTGCGCAGTTCCCCCAGGAGTTTTTTCAATTGCCCTTGGATTGGCCCTAGGGCCAGATCTTCATTATCTGCCAGTTGTTTTGACCATTTCTCAACGGTGGCGATCGCCGACTCCGGTGAAAAGGTAGGTGTACGCCTACCTTTTGGGGCAGAATCATTTAGGATGCGCTGAATTCGATCCTCAGAAAGCCGAAAAACCTTGGCCAGCTCCCGTTTCAGAGATTTTTCTCCCGTCTTGGGTCGGCCCCGTAAGCGTTTATAACCGGCAGTTTCTAACTTTTTTGCCGCCTCCCGAATCTCCGTGACCGTAAAATTTTTCCGTTGTGTATTTTCTTCGATTTCAATTTGCAGGGCATCCACAGCGTCCGCCGCCGCATCAATATCCACCACCCGCACCGGAATTCCTTCAGGAAATAAACGGGCATATTGATCGGGGTGGGCTAGTTTAATCTGATAGAGGGCCTCCCGGCGATGTCCTCCAGCCAGGAGATGGCCATGGCGATCCACCGTTAAGGGGGTAATTAGGCCCAACACTAAAATTGAATCCACTAATTCTTGGACGTGTTTATCGTTGAGGGGACGGGCATCTCCCCCCGGCCGATCCAAAATATCCTCAAACACCAGAAGTTTAAGGTTCTGATTGACTTCGTTTTCGTAGGCTTTCTCGGCGGTGAAGTCTGCCGTCGCCCGTTGGTTAAGTCGATCAAGATTGAGAGATGCTTTTTTCCGGGCCATTAGTGTAGGTACTCCTGGAGCCACAACCAATAATTTTTAATTTCTGCTGCGGCTTTACCATCCGGGTTCCATTCTGTGACGGCACGCCCCTCGGCGACAGAAGCAGGAAAATCAGCCCGACTGCGAATCAGTGGCCCAACGGGGTAATAGGCTGCAAGCCCATCAATCAACTCCGTCAGATTCGCCTGGGGATGGGCTTGGTTAATGCAAAAAACGGCTTGGGCTTGGGCTGCTCGGATCGCTGCAAGGGTCGCCCCTAGGGCATCGAGTTCCAGTTGGCCGGGCCGCAACACAACCACGCAGAGATCAGCAATTTGGGCAATTTCAATTAAACTCGCCTCGGCACTGGGTTGGGTATCCACAAACAGCCAGTCGGTCTGACAGCGCTTGAGGGAAACCTTGACGCGACCTGCGGGGACGGTATGGACTAACGGCGGATCATCGGCGCGGCGATCGCCCCAATCCGCACAACTTGCCTGGGGATCGGTATCAATGATCGTTGATGGCCCAGCCACCACAGCCAAATTCATTGTTAATGTGGATTTGCCGACGCCCCCTTTTCGACTGACAATCGCAATTTTTTTCAT